>NZ_JACHVS010000003.1 GCF_014190875.1 Paeniglutamicibacter cryotolerans
CGACAGTCAGCAGGCTGCGGCCCCCTCCCCGGTGCCCTCGGACATGAAGAAGAAGACAGCACCTCCGAGCCCGGAGGATGAACCGCTCCAGGTGTTTGTTCGAGGTGCCGATTACTACGGTGAAGGGCGGTGAGGGCCATGTTCAGCAGCGTGGACCACGACAAGTTCCGAGCGTTGCGCATGACCCAGGTGGCGCTGGCGTTTGAGGAACTGATCAGCGATGAGGGCAATGAGCAGCGCACCCCGGAGGACCTCTTCCTCAGTGCGGTGGATGATGCGTTGGAGCTGCGGCGCTCGAACCGGATCGATAAGCTCATCCGCCAGGCGGGGTTTCCTTTTCCACATGCTTCGATAGCCGAGATCGATTATTTGCCCGAACGCAAGCTCACGCAGGTGCGGATGCAACGATATGCGACCCATGATTGGCGGGCTGATCCGACGAATCTGCTGCTGATTTCCCCGACTGGTGGCGGCAAGACCTATATTGCCTGCGCGATCGGAATCGCTGCCTGCCATACGGAACACAGCGTGCATTACGCCCGGATGGATGACCTGGCCCGGGAGCTGATTGTTGCCCGTGGAGACGTGATTGCCCACCAGAATCTCTTGAACAGGCTCAGCGATGTTGAGGTGCTGATCATCGATGACTTCCTCACGGTAGGCATCAACGAGGTCATAGCCAATGACCTGTTCACCGTGTTGGTGAATCGGGATCAGCGGTTGCCGACGGTGATCGCCAGTCAGTCAGGTCCGAAGTATTGGGTGGAGACCCTGCCGGAGAAGGTAGCTGCCGATTCGATCGTGAACCGGCTCTCCAGTCGAGCCCGCCAGATTACCTTGGGCGATCTGGATATGCGCCGGTTACGTGCCGATCAGGAAAGGGCAGTTGCCGATTATTGGGAATAGCGGCGGCGCGATCCGGTAAGCCACTACCGGAGTTGGGGCTCTGGGTGCCGGTCGGGAATCGGAGGTGACGGTTCCTGGCCGGTACCCGGTCGCTGAAACAAACGGTACCGGGTGCCCGGACTGACCGTACCATCACGCCGAATTTGCCAGCACATTCGAGAGCTTCCATAACGACAGCTATGAGTCGCTCTCGATTGTCTTGTCGGACTCTACTTTCCATTGTGTATTTATGAGTGAGCCAAGCACCTAAGACAACACCGGCGACTGCAAAGAAGGCCGAGAAGAAGTTTGAATCCATCACCTGGAGTACAAATTCTTGTAGTGGGAGGACTTTTTCGTTTGATACCGGGGAAGAAATCTGGGGAACTGGTGCTGATGGTTCTGAAGTCAGCTCGACGAAGGGAAAAGAAGGTTCTACTGAGGGAACAGGGATCAGGAGCATATCGGGGTGGATTCCATCTTTCATTTAGGTTTTAGCCGCGTTTCCAGCGTTTCCAGAACGGCGATCGCTAAGGCACACAGACGGGGCCGTGTAGCAGGCCCCGCGAATCTTCCTAGCCGGCAGTATCTGGATCCCCGTCACTGCGCACGAGGTGGGATGACGGGGCACAGCCGATAGCGCACTCCAGCATCCGTAGTGCGCGACTCATCAACCATTGATCTATAGCTTTCCGAAATCCTTGCAAACAGCAGTATCCGGATGAATCATACAAGCTACTTCAATGTCTGTTACTGAAGGAATAGACCCTTCAACCATGCCCATGACGCCCGGGTATTTAGCTACCGCGCTCAACCATTCGTTCGTCTCCTGGCACGCTTCTAGCGTTCGCCGGATCAGCATCTCTGCTGCTTCGGAATTCACTTCGTTTGCCGCCCGCTTGGATGCATTCAGGCATTCGTTCGAAACCTCAACTCGTTTGCCCCCGGTGACGCCGATCCAATCGCTGTTTGGATCAGTTTTAGATCGTTCAGTATCGCTTCGTTTAGATGACGAGGAGTAGCAGCCGATACTGCGCATTTCTCCTTGCGCAGCCTCGGAGTTAGGGATTGCTTTCAAGAGCGGGAACAACTCGGGGCATTCTTTTCCCGCGTTGATCGCGGTGCGCAGCTCCGCTAGCTGGTCCGTAGGCGTGGCAGAGCACGAGGAAAGGCTAAGGGCAGCGGCAAGGGCCACGATCACGGCGTAGGTTCTCTTCATGGCCACAATTTATACCAAACGTCCCTTTGGTATAAATTCGGAACGTGAACCCGATCAGGACAGCCATCGTCTACGCCCGCGTCTCCACCGAGGAACAGGCCAGCAAGGGGGCCAGCCTGGACGCCCAGATCCAGGTATTGAGCCAGGTCGCGCAATTTCGGGGCTGGAACGCGGTGGTCATGCAGGAACAGGCCTCCGGCAAATCCATGTCCCGCAAGGCGCGTCCGGTATTGAATGAGGCGCTGGACATGCTCACCGCTGGCGCGGCCCACTACCTGCTTGCCGTGCGGATCGACCGCATCAGTCGCAGCGTCGAAGACTTCGCCGGGCTCATGGGTAGGTCGCGGCGAGAAGGGTGGGCGATGGTGCTCAGCGAGATGGAGCTGGACACCACCACCTCACAGGGTGAGTTCATGGCCAACGTCCAGGTATCGGTCGCACAGTACGAGCGCCGCCTCATTGGTGACCGGACCCGCGAGGGGCTGGCGCAGCGGAAGCGCGAGGGCGTGAAGCTGGGCCGACACACGGAGCTGCCCGTTGGGGTGGTGAAGCGGATCAAGACCGAACGCCGCCACGGTGCCACGTACACCGCCATTGCCAAGGGGCTTACCGAGGACGGAACTCCGACGGCTCAAGGTGGCGCGCGGTGGTATCCGGCAACGGTGAAGAAGATCCTGGAGTCCGAAGTCTGGGCCCGCATTTCCTAGCTGGCCAGAGAACGTGTCTGGTGGCCAGGTCTACCTGTCGGGGAGCAATGACAAGCTGAATCAAACCAACGAGGGGGCATCACATGACAACGAGAGCATCGGAAATCTACGACCAACTGAAGACGCTTCGGTTCCAGCTGGAGCAACTCGGCAATGAGGGCCGCGTCGTCATGGCCAGGGATGGCATGAATGCGGATCACCCAGACTCGGCGGCTGCGGTGACCAAAGCCTTGGCTGGGCTTGACCAGGCGATTGACGCAACCTGTTGGATGGAAACGCTGGCCACGGTCAATGGGACTTATCCCGAGCTGAAGGACTAGAACCGAAATAATATGCCCCGAGTCAACAACACGAGTCGGGAGCATAGTCATGCTTGGGCGTATCGCCCAACGGTCTAGGATCAGTGGCGGCGACCAAATGTTAACAATCGGCGAACATTTCCTAGAGGGGTTTGCTTAGGGTTGTTCACGGGCTCATCTTGAGCACGCGCACTGGGTTGCTCTGTGAGCGTGCTCAGACCTTGCTCAGTGGATTGCTCAGGCTTGGTTCCCTCGATCATTCGCAGAGCGGTTCTCAGGCTGTCAGCGTGTGCCTGGGCAGATTCCGCAAGTCTTGCCAATCCGGCACTGCGCTCACGTTCGAGGGCCAGTTGGTGCTCAAGTTCCATGATGCGTTTGTCAGGGTTGCTCATGGGTTGTTCAAGTGATTGCTCAGTGGGTTGTTCAGTGAGCGCGTTCACCGGGATCTCTGGGGTGCTCTTGAGCATGCTCACTCCTGCGGCGAGGAGATCCGCGATGGGGAACCGCCAAGCACCCGAGGTGTCCTTGTAGGCGTTGGGGAATCGCCCGTTCTCCAGGTACCGGCGAAGGGTCGACCTGCTGGCGTTGGTGCGTTCGACCGCTTCCGAGAGTCGCCATGCGGGGCGTTGTCCATCCATGGTTCCAAGGTACGTGGGACATATCGCGACCTATGACCAAGTCAGAGTGACACGCCGGTTAAAGGCCGATAGCCGGGACCCTGGCAGGTACCCGACTATCGTGAAGTTTGCTACATAACTCAATATGAGTGTATCTCGACTCCTGGCAGAGTGCGAGCTACCCGCCCACGGCATGTCGAAGCCGAGTCAGGGTGAATGACCACCGGCTTGTCCCCGGGTGTAGTGAGAACAAAGGATTTCCCGAGAGGGATTGAACGCGTATCAAGGCAGACTCGGAGCGCTAGAAAATCCAACGGGGTAAGAGCGTTAGCGGCTCCCCCGGTTCACCCCTCACATCCCAGTCCTGGCGCAGGCGAGTAATTCCCGTAGCGCGTTCTAGGAAACCTCGACCGGCTCCGTCCGAATCAAATTTTCCCGATCCCCCTAGTGAATCCTTTCCGCGCCATCAGTGTGCCCTCGATTCACTAGGGGGGTCCATCGTTTCCTGACCCCACCATCCGAATGCCAGGGTTGGTGCGTTGCGTCAAGAGCTTTACCGAAGTGCTTGGGGTCAGGAAACAGCAGTTGAGACAGTCTGAGCGAAGCGAAGTCCGTTAGTGGTTCCGGTACCACTAACTAACTAAAGCCAAGACAAAACCGCTCTTACTTCCTACGTTGGCGAGTACAGCCAGGTGAAAACCCACAAAGGTAAGAACCGTGTTCTGGTGATTGGTAAGTCCTCCCCTTTAAAACCCAAATCGAAGTTGAGCAGCTCAGGATGCTCCACCATGTGGACATGGATTGTCAGCATTGAAACCAGCTCCGGAGAAAACCTCTGGAGCGAAGAAAATCGAGAGCTGGGATTCACGATTTTTGATCTATGGCAAAGCGATGAAGCCCTGCACCTGTTTAACGGCGGAAATATCGCATACGACGATCGATTAACAGGCAAAGTCCGACCAGTCCTAAAACGCATGGAAGAAGAACGAGACAGGCATTCCCATGACGCTATGAAGGGAATGTTCGGAACCATCGAGGAACGTCTCTCCTTGCTAGATCCCGAGGAAGAATTAGCCATCACTCTCATGGACTACTAAGTAGACCTGACTGAGCAAGCTAAACCTATAGCTTGCTCAGTCCCCGGTTCCTGGTGGCGTTGTACTTGGGTGTGAGGGATGAATTGAAAACATCCACGGACTTCTCGACGATTCGCCCTCTTTCCAGACTGGGCGGTGCAGCTGCTTTTTACTCGGGTCATCTGGCTGTGGTCATGAAAGCCCAGAACTACCGTCAAAAAAAACCTGAACCAATTCCCGGATCTCCGACTTAACCACCTCCTGAATGGCTTTGTAAGCGATTACGCGCGCCGCAAACAGCAGTTTGAATCCGTATCGAACCCAGCGTCCCTGTGGAACGCTCTGCGGGGGCTGATGCGATTCGTGGTTGTTCTCGTGCTGTTCCTGACTCATTGAGCCGTCCTCCTCATTCCAAGGAGCCTTTGTGGCCCCTTCATTTGTTATGTGTGCGGCAAGACTCGGTTCTGTACACAGCAATAGGTGGGAGGAGGGGGCCAGAAGGTTTTTGAAGATCATCCGGCTATAAAACAGGCTTGCTACGCGTTCCATTGATTTCGGTCTGTCGATTTTTCTGCGGTGAAAAATCCTGCAGCCTCGTGGGTGGCGCAGGGGGGGGCACGCTTCGCAAGTGCCCCCCCTGGATCAACCTCCGCTTCGCTGCGGTTGATGGGCCGGCCCCGCTCCCTCCGCGTGTTCACTTGGGGTCGTCGGTCCCGTGTCCGGCCCCCTGTCCCACAGCGCGTTGGTTCTCCTGCGTCGGACACTATGGGACAGATGCAAGGTATGATTAGCCGGAACGAAAAATGTCGTACCGCTCGTGCCTCGCTGACAGTTTTCGTTCCGGCTCATCGCCCCTTGCTCCTGCGGAGGGCTGGTTCTCGACCGCTGGGCGGTCTTCGGAAAAGGATGGTTCGCATGGCGTTGTTTTCCCGGCAGAAACCGGCACCTGTTGCTCCGGTGAATCCGTGGGTTCTGGCCGGGGCAGCTGCCAAAGCTCAACGAGAGACCGAGGCCTCGCTAGCCGCAGGGTCTCCGGTGTTTGAGCCGCGCAAGGGTGGCCGGCCGACGGTGGAGCATCCGCGCACGCGTCGGGTGTCGATGTCATTGACCGAGGAGGAACACGAGTCCTGGACCGTGGCCGCTGCGGGGCGGAGCCTGTCGGCATGGGCACGCGAACAAGTGGCCGCGCAGCTCGAGCAGGGACAACCCCAAAACAACGGTTCCGAGGTCGCGCGGCTGCGTGCGGATCTGGGACGGGTGGGATCGAACCTGAACCAGTTGGTGCGCGCGGTGAACTCCGGCCACACACCGGGCAGTGCCGAGTTGTTGGAAGCGGTGCAGGCGGCCCGCGAGGAACTGGCCCGGGTGCGCGGTGAGTTGCCGTGATCGCGAAAATCACCCGTGGAAACAATCCCGGGGATATCGGTGCCTACCTGCACGGACCAGGCAAAGCCAACGAACACGTCTACGAGGTCGGCGGGGTCAAACAATCCGGCGGCATCGTGATCGCCTCGAATGTTGGCATGGAAGGGCACCTTGACCCGAGCAAGTGGGCGGGGGAGCTGCGCAAGGCGATACACACGCGTCCGGAGATCAAGAACCCCGTCTGGCACGCGTCCCTGCGCAACACCGCCCAGGACCGCACGCTATCCGATGCAACATGGGCGGACATGGGTCAATCGTTCGCCGAAGACATGGGCTTCGCGGATCATCCGTGGGTGATGGTGCGCCACGGGCACGACCACGTGCACCTGGTCGTTTCCCGTGTCAGTGACGTAGGAGACGTCTGGCATGGACGGAACGATCGACGAGCGGCGCAAAGCGCCTGCACGAAGCTAGAACTAGAACATGGTTTGCAGCAGGCTCCACGGCGGCGCGAGGGACCGAAAATAGCGGTGAGCGCCGAGCGTGAAGAGGCTAGGGGTAAGGCGACAGCTCTAGGTCCGCGTCTGGCTGTAAAAAAGGTCGAACAGCGTCAGCTGGAAGAACATCAGGCACGGCTTCGAAGGGTGCGCGAACATGATTCGTTGCATCCACCTACGCACCGCAGACCACCTCAGGGGATCGTGCCTGTGGCCCGCCCATACACACCTCCGCAGCCTGGACGCGATACCGGATACGAACGATAAAGAGCGTTGTTCGCGTTTCAGTGAGAATGCTCTTTATTCGCTAGACTGAGGGCTTATTCGAAGAAATTGTGCGATGTGAGCCCTGAACACAATTCCGGAGGATAGGCCGCTGAACCGACTTGGTTTGTTAAAGCGAAAAGGACCCGTTAGAGCGGGTCCGATTCGTGCGGTCAACAACTAGGTCGACGCGGTCCTGGAGTGCAATTCCAGGTGTTAAGACAACACTGACACTACCCGTTTGGCTCACCCTGTGCAAATAGATTTTTATGTTTTCTATGGGGGCGGAAGGCAGGACTGGCGCGGCCCTACCTCATAGGAGGGGCTAAATGGAAAATACTTCCAAACGTCAAAAAAATTCCGAGAAAAAGAAGTTCGGTACTGCTGAGTACCTAGGACTAGGTAGCCTTTTGGCCAACCTAGGACGCTTCATCTGGGAAATTTTCTCCAAGGGCTAATCCCGGGAGACCTGCCGTGTAACAACGGTATTGTGGTGGGGCTGGCGCAAGCTGGCTCCACCACTTGGTGTTTAAGTATTGAATGGCATCTCATGAAGGATAGGAATCAGGACAGATTTGCCCGGTATTAGTTTCTACCCGAAAGCTAAACCAACTCCACAGCGGCTCATAACGTTCCCCTGCATCTGCATACCTCCAAGATCGCTCTTCTTGGAACTGAATCGGATATCCGTTCCGCCTACGGCCAGATTCACTTCAGCGGTCACCAGCGGGAACGTTATTTGATCCCCTAGAACCAATATTCTGGGATGAATCTCCCTAAGTTTTTCGGCTGACTCCCATTTTTTGAATCGGATCCCGACCTCGTCACCATTGGTATATTTCACCTGAAGGAAACTCCCATTGGGTGGGCTATCGACTTCAATCGGTTCACCTAAGATCTCCCAATCATTGGCTATCAGATTCGTGCGTGGCTGCCCTGAGGTACTAAGCATTCTTATGCTGAGTAGTAGATATCCGCGCTCATCTCGTTCGAACCAGATGATCGGTTGGTCGCGAAAAACAACCATTTTCGGGGTTTCGTGATAGTAATTTCCGCCAACTATCGCGACGACTTCACGCCGCATCCATTCAAAACGTCCACTAACTTCTGCGGTGTGGGGATTCTGTTTCAGTTCCCTACATTGCTCTACTGTCCAAGCGTCCGCTTTTGCGTGATGCGTGCTGCAGAGTGCGATCATGCCGTCTGGGCGGTGATGCTTCTCGACGTGCCACTCGGGGTCAAAATGGTGATACTCCAGATACGGGATACCGCATCCTTCCACCGGGCATCCAAATCCGACTTCGCGCCTCAGCGCCCGACGGACAGCAGTCGGTGGTTTCCTGTTTAGATCGGGCATCTGTATCTCATCTGTTGCAATTGATAATTAGCCCGAGACTACCTTTAGCTTTTTGCACATCTTCCAATTTCACGTACACAAAGGGAACCCATGGTGGGCACAACGCGGTGAAACCAAGTGGTGACTTGAGATCTTTTAATCCTGATGCTTGTTTTTGGTTTCTGGATTTGTCTTGAATTTAACCTCTGCAAGTTCCCTAGCTCGTTGCAGCGCCGCGCTGAAGAGGCGTTCCATATCTTCATGAGCTTCATGGGCTAAGTTCCCCCGATGGATTCCCTCATCGGCTAGAGCCGCAAAGAGTTCTGTTACTCGATTTGGAATAGCTTGGAAACTCTCGGCGAGATCGACAGGTGCAAATACTGAGAGATTAACGTTTAGCTTCCTCAATTGATTGCTGTTTTCCAACATACGTTCTATGGCGGCCCCGGCCTCGGCATCGTAAGCACGAGCTTGAGCTTTGGGAAGCTTCTTCCAAGGACCAGTGGGATCATCGCTGTCACGGTATCTGCCGCCGCCGTAGGGAGCATTGGACGCGTAATCTCTGAAGTTTGAGAGGAGCTCTTCTGCACATGGCGAGCACGGCCTGATGGTACGGTCAGTCCGGGCACCCGGTACCGTTCATTTCGGCTAGGTGGTACCGCTCCGGAATGAAACATGGTCCGCTGAAGAAGCCGACGGCACATCGGGTGCTGCCGGCTTCGACGGAGAGGTCCTTTCATGGCTGATTACGGCGCGATCATGGCGTTGGTGCTCGAACACAGAAGTTACAGTGAAATTGTCGAGACGGTGGGATGTTCACGCCGGGAGATTTCCCTGGTGAAGAAGACCGTCCACGCCCACTCGATCACCGCAGCCCAGGCTGCGGGAATGAACCGGGAGCAGCTGGAGCGGCTGTTTCCCGATGGCAGGAAGAACGTCTCGGCCGGGTTCGCTCAACCAGATTTCCCCGGGATCGTCAGATCGATGAAATCCAACCGGCACTACACGTTGCAGCAGGCCTGGCACCGCTACCTCCAGCTCATCGGTGTTCCGGGGAAGAAATACGGATACACGCAGTTCTGCCAATTGTTCAACGACTACGCGGCAACCCACGAGGTGGTCGCGACGCTGCACCACGAACCGGGACGGGCGATGCTGGTGGACTGGGCCGGAGACACCTTGGCGCTGCAGGATGCGCTGACCGGGCAAGTCACCAAAGCGTACCTATTCGTGGCGGTGCTGCCGTATTCGGGCATGGTGTTCTGCCGTGGGTTCACCGATATGAAGCAGCCAGCGTGGAACAGTGCGCACGTAAAGGCGTTCGAGGCCTTTGGCGGGTCCAGCCAAATCGTGGTGCCTGATAACGCTGCCACGGCAACGAACCGACACAGCCAGGGCGATGGCACCAGAATCGTCAACGCCAGTTACCGGCGACTGGCGGACCACTATGGCACCGCGGTCGTCCCGGCCAGATCGAATCACCCTAGAGATAAGGCTGCAGCGGAATCGGCGGTCAACGTGGTCAACAAGCGGGTCATCGGCTACCTGGCCGAAGAACTCTGGTTGACCCTGGACGAGCTGAATGCCGCCATCGAGGAACGGGTGGTGGAGATCAACGAGAAGATCCGGCGGGTGGATGGATCGACCCGTTACGAACGGTTCACCCAGGAGGAAGCTGACTTGCTCCAGCCGTTGCCGGCGGAACAGTTCGACTCGGTGGAATGGAAGCAGCTGAAGGTCGGACGCAACTACCACGTGAGCGCCGATTACCAGCATTATTCGGCACCCTACACCTTGGCCGGTCGGATCCTGAAGGTCCGGCTCACCAGCCTGAAGGTCACCATCTTCGATGGGGAATCGGTGCTTTGCGAGCATCCGCGCAAGCACGGACGCAAAGGCCAGTATTCGACCCTGCCCGAGCATGTTCCGGCGCAGCACCGTGACGTGGCGGGGTTATGGTCCAGAAACTGGTTCCTAGAGAGGGCACGTGGTTTCGGGCCGGCAACGGTGGAGGTGATTGAGATGCTTCTTGATCGTGCCGCCATCGAGGCCCAGGCATATCTGGATTGCCAGAACATCCTGATGGGTTTGGGCAAGCGGAACCGAACCCGGTTGGAGGCAGCCTGCCAGCAGGTGGTGAATCAGCACGGCTATCCCACCTACACCACGCTCAAGCGGGTGATGGCCGGGCTCAATAG
>NZ_JACHVS010000004.1 GCF_014190875.1 Paeniglutamicibacter cryotolerans
GGTCGCGGAGCGTCCACCGTACCTTTGGATGCATGGCACTTAAAGGATCATCCGGGGCTTCGCTTGGTGGCGGGGTCGTTCACACCCGGAGGAAGAAACCCCGGCAGCTAAACACCGTCCCATGCTCCGTCTGTGGAGCCGGCAAGGGTCAGCCCTGCTTTGAGTCGGTCCCCGGGCGCGGTCTCCGAGATCTGCCCCGCGTCCATGTTGGGCAGGGTGCCAAGCACTCATGAGTCAGTCACCCCATGGGGCCCCGCCAGTGATGGGCCTTGCCGAGGCGGCCCGTAAGTGCGGCGTCTCCGTCTCCACTCTTCGCCGGCGCAAGGATGCCCTTGTAGATGCCGGTGCCACGGTGTCCGATAAGGGGTGGCAGATACCCATACCGGCCCTAGTCTCCCTTGGGTTTCTGGGTAGCACGACGCCACCCCCTGACGCCCCGGTCACTACGGCCGTGCAACCTGCCACGACACCCCCCGCTGACATCCCCCGTGACACCTCCCTTGTCGAGCTTGAATCACTGCGTGCCAGACTTGCCGATGCGGAGCGTCGTGCTGAGGTTGCCGAGGCGGTGGCGACGGAGCGGGAGCGGACAATCCAGGTCCAAGCGGTGGCCCTGCGCATGTTGGAAGTTGGCACCCCTGCACCGATGGCAGGTGGCCCTCCAGGCACCCCCGGGAATGGCACCCCCTCCAGTACCCCTGACATACCTGTGGAGCCGTCAGAAGGGCACACGCGGCCTGCGAGGGGATGGTTTCGCCGCCGCCGGGGCTGATGGTCAAGAGACACATGGATGGCCAGCGTGTTTAAATACCGGGGGAGGCCCCGTCAGGGCCTCCAGCCATCACGTTCTCGGAGGATTACCCCGCATGGATTTTCAGGTATTGATTGACACCCCCGGCTATGTCGCCGCCCTCGTGGATGGCGAGCTGGTGGAGGCTGATCTGTCGTTACTGTCCGGTGCCATGGTCCCGGCCCTTGTAGCCGATGCCCTGACGCACGACGCCAGCCCCGTGCCGGCATGGGCAGCGTTCAACGCGTCCGTCATGTGTGCGGGGCCGTCTCCCGAATAGCTCCAGATACAGCAATGCCCGGGCCTCCCGGCCCGGGCTGTCTGGTCTACCCCTGTGCGATCGTGGGCCAGATAGGCGCCGTCCTAGGAAAGTAGCCCTAGTTCCTTTGCGTCAGCGCAAACGGGTGTCGCGCTCTTTGGGTCAAGGTTGAAGCACGCGGTTCCAACCATCCTTTTCATATCTTCTTCTTTGTTCCATTCCATCCCCCATGGGGCCGGATTATCAATGCCGGCCTGTGCGTATTCCGCGAAGCTTTTGCAGTCCTCCAGCGGGTGCATGTAGGGCGCGTTAAGTTCGGTGTCCGAGGTGTCGTCTGTCGCGGTGGCGCTTATCTCGTCATACTCTTTGCCCTGCTTCTCTACCGCGTCGGCGCACGTTGTCGATACTTTCACTGCCTCCGTCGTCGGTTCGGACGGAGCCGCCGGGGTTGACGATTCCGCCGGGGTTGACGATTCCGCCGGGGTTGACGATGCCACCGGCGCCGGTGGCTCCGAGGCCGAGCAACCTGTTAGCCCTAGAGCAATGGCCGCGATGGCAAGGGGGATGATCTTTTTCATTCCCCCATCTAATCAGTGCTCGGCTCACATAAAGATTGTGTGACCACGATGTTTGTGAGGCCAGGTGAATCCTGCATCCTGCCCCTACAGCTCGGGATAGGTGCCCTCCAGCGTTGCCATGGTTTCCATCCAGCATGTGGCCTCTATTGCTTGATCGAGGCCCGACAGGGCCGCGCTCACGGCGCTGGCCGTCTCCGTGTGCTGGTCGTTGAGACTGTCCGTTCCCATGACGATGCGGCCCTCCCGGGCCAGTGCGTCGAGCTGGTCCCGTAGTTCGCGGATCTGTCCGTAGATACCTGATGCCCTTGTGTTCACTGCCCTGTGTCCCTTGCCTGCTTCAGACCATCCAGGCCGGTCCTGCGCGCCGCGTGAAGAGTGCCGGCCCCGTAGGGCCGGCACTGTCCTACTAGGCCGCCAGATCCACTCCCAGCGCCTTTGCGCGGCGGTAGAGTGTCGCCCTGCTCATGCCCCGCTTGGCGGCCGCTGCGCTTGCCGACATGCCGGCCTTGATGTCCCGGGCGGCCCCGTGGATTGAGTCATCACTGTGCGTAGCCGGCCGGCCTCCGAGGTCGCCTCCAGCGGCCGCACGTTTGGCGTTGCTGTCCCTGATGCGCTCCGTCTTGATGGCCAGCTCCATCTCGGCCAGTCCTGCCATGACGGTGAACATGAGCTTGCCCATCGGTGATCCCGTGTCGACATCCCCGCCTCCGAGGTTCAGCACCCGGAGGTTGACGCCTGCGCGCTCGAGCTCCGTTGCCAGCTCCAGCATGTTTGAGGTGGACCGGCCCAGCCGGTCCAGCGTCGTGACCACCAGTGTGTCTCCGGGCTGTAGGGCAACGCGTGCGGCGTCGAATGCCGGCCGGCTTGCCTTGCCGCCGCTGACTCCGTTGTCGACATACATGTCATCGGCCCGGACGCCAGCGGCCGTGATGTCCTGTACCTGCCTGTCACTGTCCTGTCCGCGTGTGCTGACTCGTGCGTATCCGATCAGCTTGCCAGTCGTAGCCGTGTTGCTCATGATGTCTTGGTCCTCGAAAGTGTCTCGAAAGGGTCGATGATGTAGTGAAAGCGTAACAGATGTTTTGCAACATGGTTATGCAACACTCAAGCCTAGTGTTTCCGAGGGTGCGAAAGTGTCTCGCCGAAGTGTCGCAGAACCGATCGGTTAAGAGACATCGTGATCTCAAGGTCCCTTGAATTTCCACCGTCCCAATTTCATTGCGAAGAACTACACTTTCACCGACGACCGACGATCCCGACGGAGGCCCAGAGACAACAGCGGTTCACGCGCTACAGGTACTTGCAGATCGAGTGCCGCCGATTCTTCAAGCGCTTCAACCAGGTTTCCTGCACACGCCAGTAGCTCGTCCCATGCCTCCTCCGTAATCTCGTCATCATCGATCGCAACAAGCATGTCGAAGATGACTCCATCGGCGCTCTCTTCATACACCTTGCCCAACCGCCCACCGAGAAGACGGATAGAAACCTCGATGTCCTGCAGCTCGTCCATCGATTCCTGCCATGCCCACGTCACCCCATTGAAGTCGTGCCCGTGTGCAGCTGCATCCTCCCGAAACTTACTCACGCGAAGTCCCACAGCAAAACGCTGATTCATGTCCCTCAATTGCTTGATTAAGCCAAGGTAGGCAGTGAGGCGTTCCTTCTTCAGCCATTGCTCATTGGCCGTACGGCGAGCCAGCTGAGCGCCGACCAGCACGCCGGCCAACGGCAGCACGATCGTCGCAATATCTTTAACGATGCCCAAGATGTCTTTCGCTATTCCCCAGTCCATAGAGCGAGCTTATAGTCCGCTCGTGAACGTCTCGAAAGGCGTTGGCTGCGAGACGATACAGCGGGGTCCAGAGCGTCGATTGCCCCCTGGGGGCGGGGGGGCACCCCGTACAGGTGCGCGCTTTGCCCGGTTACGTTTAGCAGTTAATCAAGCGGACGGGTCCCGGGGTTTTGCAGGTGCCGAGATCCGCGCCAGCACTGGGATGCAGGCCGCTTTGCCGGGGCAAGACTCGGGGTCAGGTTCGGAGGTGGGGCGGAGCCCCGAACCCGGGCCCGGTCATCACCGCACGTAGTCGACGCCTTCGACCGTTTACGGGTTTACCTACCCCGGGATCACAGCCGGAAGTGGGAGGCCGTACTCCTTGGCGAACCGGCGCACCTCGGGATTCCCCGCCGCCTCCTTGTTGAACCGTGGCCCGCACTCCCGGACGGTGCGGGTCCGCTTCCCGTTGGTCACCTCCCGGCGGGCGACTCCCCGCTTCTTGTTCACATACTCGGTGACGGGCTGGAGGTGTGCCGGGTTGCAGCAGCGCGGCCCGGCAGTGCAATCGTCAAGGTGGTCGAGCTGCCGATTGAGGGCAGTTCCGCCCATGAGCATCACCCACAGCGCGCGGTGAGCGGGCCAGGCTGAATCGTAGACATAACCTTTGCGATTGGTTCCGCTTCCGGTTCCCGCTGGGTAGAACTTCGCATAGTCCCCACGGAGGTAGTCCTCCGATTCTGGCCCTTCGTTCGCTGAAGATCGACGGTAGATCCAGCATTCGTTCTCAACACGGATACCCTCGGCCAGGCGTTCCAGGTTTCGCGGGTGCTGGAGGTGCAAGCCTTCGTGTTCGCGGCAGTACCAACGGCCCCCCATTTTGCGGCCATTCGTCCTATCCTCGTCGAGATGCCACCTCGTGCAGTCATCGGCATGGCACTGGCTGCGCCGACGGGCATCGACACCTCGGCGCTTCGGACTAGCCAGTTCTCGGGCCCTTCGCTTGTCGTGCTTCTTGCATAGCGTGTTCGCGTGGGCCTCGGTGTGGCACCCGTTGATAGTGCAGGGTCCGCCATTCTTACCCGCCAGGGTAACCTCCAAAAGTGGGGAAAAGTTTTCCTCTAAAATGGCATAGTAAAGCCAAGAGAAACTGTCAAGTACCCAGCGTATCAAAGGATTTCACTAGGGACAACACCGCAGCGTGGAGTGATCGCCTTATTAGTAATAAGGGCATCATCTCCACCATGGGTCGGGTAGGGCGCCAGCCCGGACCGACTACCCCACTGAAGGGCTTCACTCCGTTCAGACGGCCTGTCATTTCCTGACCCGATCGATTCGGCTCGGTATTGACATAGCCCACCACCCAGGGGCATTCGGATGGTGAGAGTCAGGAAACGATGGACCCCCTAGTGAATCGAGACCCACTTACGGCGGGGAAGGATTCACTAGGGGGATCGGGAAAGTTTGATTCGGACGGAGCCGGTCGAGGTTTCCTTAGAACACGCTACGGGTATTACTCGCCTGCGTCAGGACTGGGATGTGTTGGTCAGGTCGGGAGGGCCGTACACGCCTTCTCCCGTTGGATTCTCTAGCGCCCCGAGTCTGCCTTGATGCGCACCGAACCAACTCGGTGAATCCTTTTTTCTCCCTACACCCGGGGACAAGCCGGTGGCCCTTCATCCTGACTCGGCTTCGGCATGCCGTGGATGGGTAGCGCGCAATCTGCCAGGACTCGCGATACACTCATATGGAGTTGTTTATACAAACATCAGAATAGCCGAGCGCCTGCCAGGGCCTCGGCTATTCGCCTTTTAAGGCGTGT
>NZ_JACHVS010000005.1 GCF_014190875.1 Paeniglutamicibacter cryotolerans
ACCGAGGCGGCAAAACCGCCCTGGTCCATGGCGAAGTTCGAGTACACGGCCGAGGGCGCGGCCTCGGCGGCAAGCACGATCATGGGGGTACGCGATTTGGCGGCCTCACCGATGCCGGTGGCCGCGTTGGTCAACCCGCAGCCCTGGTGGACCGAGAGCAGCGCGAGCTTGCCGCTGGTGCGCGAGTAGGCATCTGCCATGGTTGCCGCACCGCCCTCGTGCCGGGCCGCGGTGAACGGCACTCCATGTTCCATCAGGGTGTTGGTGATGGTGAAGTTCCCCGAACCCACCACACCGAAGCAATGTCCCACACCCAGTTCGGCCAGGGTTTTTCCGACAAGTTGTGCAACGTTCATAGTCATTTTTCCTCAAGGCGGATGGCCCGGAGCAGCACAGGGGACGCCGAAAAATGCGCACGTCCAGTGCGCTGCTCCAGGCCTGGTTTTACTGTCTTGGACTGCAGCCGGACTACTTCTGGACCATGGCCAGCACGCGGGCCGGCGCACCGGTCCCGCCGACGATCGGCAGCGGGGCCACCACGATCATGGCCCCGTGGGCGGGCAGCTTGTCCAGGTTCTTCAGCGACGTGATCCCGTACTTGTCGGCGCCCAGCAGGTAGTCGTGCATGGGGAACGGCGGGTTCAACGCCGCTGCGTTGCCGGCGTCGATGCCCACGGTTTCCACGCCGACGCCGGAGATGTCCAGCTCATCGGCAATCCACTTGGCACACTCGGCGGTAAAGCCCGGGGTGTGGGAGCCGTTTTCATCGAGGTTCAAAAAGGCCTGCTTGTCGTGCCCGTATTGGTCCCAGCCGGTGCGGAAGAGCAACCAGGCGTTCGCCGGGAAGCCGCCGTTCTGCCGCTGCCAGGCAACCAGGTGCTCCACGTCGATGAGGAAGTCCGGATCCGCCGCCGACTCGGCACTGAAGTCCAGCACCACGGCGGGTCCCACCAGGCGCGCCGGGTCCAGCTGGGAGACGTCCTTGCCCTCACGCCCGGAAATCCAGTGGATGGGAGCGTCGATGTGTGTGCCGATGTGCTCGCCGGTGTGGATGTTGTGGTGCTTCCAAAACGGGCCCGGCTCGTTGTAGGCGGAGACCTCATCGATACTGAAGTCGATCAGGTTTGAAAACGGCTCCGGCAGTTCCAGCGTCGGAGTGTCGGCCGATAATGGGGCCGTCAGATCGTGGATTTCAACGGCACCGGTCGCCAGCGACGCGAGGATTTCATGTATAAGACTCAACAAAACTCCAATGTTAGGGGTGGGACGGCGAACTTACGCCCGCAAGAATCGACATAGAGGTTAGATGACGATCGTCACATATTGTTTCTACTAAAACTAGTAGTCGACCGGCTTACTTAGGAAGCATTCTTCTCACATTGCGGATCAACGATGGTCCGCTCCCGGACGATCCGACCCATATCAATCTGTTCCGGAACCAGCGATGGCACCGAGACCGATTGAAAACACTAACGGGTCCGGGAGGAAACAATGTGGGGGCGATGGTGCTATCGCGCAATTTCGCAAGAATCAAAGTATGCGGCCGCGCACTTGGCGGTATCACTTGAGTAATAACCGGTGATCAGTGTATAGACGGAGCTTTCGGTAGCGCATGTGGAGCGAAACGGTAGCACCGGTGCGAGGACCCGGTAGCACCGAGCCCTCGCGCCAGCACCGATCGCTTCAGCTCACCGGCTCATCTCCCGGACCCGTATGCTTACGCCGACGCATATTGGGCCCATCAAGCTGGACCAACTCACTGCTGGAAACGATGCGGTTGAGGATCGATTCGGCGATCACCGCATCATGCAGCGACTTGTACCAGTCCTCGGGATCGAACTGAGAAGTCACCACCGTGGCGCCACGGTGTTCGCGCCCCGCCAGGATATTGAGCAGTTCGCTCGCGGTCTCCGGGCTAATCGGCGTGGTCAAGAAGTCATCCAGGACCAGAACATCGCAGTCGTGCAGGCTGCCCAGGAACGTCAGCCGTTCGGCATCACCCCGACGATAAACCGCGAGCTTGTTCGCCAGGTCATCAAGTCGGAAGTAGCGAGCCGTGTAGTCGTGCCGGCAGGCCGCGTTGACCAGGGCTTGGGCCAAATACGATTTGCCGACGCTTGATTTGCCCAGGATCACCAGGTTCGTGGTGTGCTCGATCCACTGGCAGGACGCGAGCCGTGCCACGACCTCCCGGTTCAGGCTCCGGTCCGGCAGGTAGTGGATGTCTTCAACACAGGCAGCAGGGTTCGGCGTTTTCGATTCCTTGAGCAGCTTCACCACCCGACGCTGGGCCCGGGCCGCGATCTCCTGATCCAGTGCATGACGGACCTTGCGCGAAAACGTCCATTCGTCATAGGCCGAGTCGTTGGCGATGTCGATGACGCTTTGGCCGAACGCTGTCATCCGCAACCCGGTAAACAGCCCCATGTCATCGTCGGTCAGATGATGATCAAGCATGGTCCTCCTCCTTCGTTTCCTCGGTTGCGGCGGTGCTTCTCAAGGCCTCGAGACTGAACTGCGAGATCCCGCCCAGATGGGCGCTGCTGGTATCCCTGGCACCCGCGGTCACCGGCCCCGCGCCGGACTGCGGCGATGCCGGTGCGCTCACGCCCGGACGCCCGGCGTAGGCCGCCCGCAGGGCGGTGATGCGATGTTTGAGCGCGGTATAACTGACAGGGTTCCGCTCGTCTTGCACGCAGAGGTCATGGCAGGCCTGCTCCAGCAGGGCGCGGTTGTTGCCCTTGCCCAGTGCCAGGATGTTCATGCAGGAGCGGTAGCCCTGCGCTTCGATCTTTTTCCGATCCAGCAACCGAGCCAGCGCCTGAACCGTGTAGGGGCCGACCTTTGTTGCTTGCCGGATGAAATAGGCACGGGTCCAGAGCAGTGAGATGTCCTCATACCCGTGCGGCGCATGTTCGGGATCGGTGACGTAGGAATGACGCTGCGCACCACGCCGGTGCGAAGCAACCACGAGCCCACCGGCAAGCACGGTGACCTGCTCACCCACGATCCGCACGTCCAGGATCTGCCCGGCGAGCTGGTGCGGAACCGAATATTTAACCGTGTCGACCTGCACGTGCCAGTCCCTGGAGACTTTCGCCTTGCGCCAGTAAACCTGCTGCCACGGCTCGGCCGGGAGGCCGATGAGTTCGTGGCGTTCAGCATCCTGGAACCAATCGCGTCGGGAGCGGTTCTCCCCGCGAAAGGGCGTGCGGTCATTGATCATCTCCACCTGTTCGGCCACGGCCTCGTTCAGCTCATCCAGACCCGCGAAACGCCGCCCCTGCAGGTAGTGGATGATCCAATTGGTCGAGACCTTAACCCCCGCCTCGACGTTGCCTTTCTCCTGCGGCTTATACGCGCCGGTCGGGACTGCCGCGGTTTGATAGTACTCAAGGAAGGCCTCATAGGATTGGTTCACATCCCGGGCCTTTTCATACCGGCTGATCTGGTTCGATGCGGTCGAGGCGTTATCGGGAATGACCAGCTGGCTGACACCCTCAAAGTATTCAAAGGCCTTCCGGTGCAGCTGGCACCAGGCGGGAAGCTTCTCATCCAGGGACCCGTAGGCGAAGATCATTCCCGAATACGGTAAGGACGCCACGAAGAGCGAGACCTTCGTGGTTTCCTGGGTGATCGGATCGGTCAGCTGCATCTTGGTGCCGGCCCAGTCGACCTGCATCGTGTGTCCGGGTTCGTGGGACAGCGGGCTGGTCAGGTCGTTGACCTTGACGTGCTCGGCAATAATCTGGCAGAACCGCTCATAGCCGTAAAACCGGGCGGAGTCTGTGTGCGCGGTGTCCAGGTAGCGGGCCCACAAGACTTTCAACGGTGGCTTCTTCCGACCGATGCGTGCCTTCACCACGGCCTCGACATTGACGGGGACGAACTCACCGCTCACGGCCTTGCGGCCGTCGTCGAACAGCCGGTCGAGGTCCTCATCGGTGAGCGCGTCGATCTGCTCACGGGTGGTCAGCTTTTGATCGGCAAGGACCCGGCTGGCCTTGGCGATCGTGCGGTGCGAGCAGCCTGCCCTGCCTTGGACCTGTCGGTACGAATGGCCCTGCACCAGCAGGGCCATGATGTGTCTGTAGTCAGCCATTACCGTCAGTCTTCCTTTCACTGTCCCCGACCTGGTGTCGTGGGTGAAAGCAATCCTGACTTTGAACGTCCCGAAGCGCTACCGGTTGCTTACACGCGTGCTACCGGATCGTTACGCACGTGCTACCAAAAGCTCCGTCTAAACAGATCAGATCGTTAAGAGTCAGCACGTCCACCATGCCCCATCTGCACTTTCCCAAAGGCAGGGCAGCCAGCAGGAGGCGCACAATTGGGGTGCTTCTCGGTCGCCGGAACCTTGCTACTCGACGCGTGGACTCGCGCTACTCGATACGCCTACTCACCGCGCCGCCTTCCCTTGCAAGAGGCGACCTCGAGATCCGAATACTGGGCGCCCTACGACTTTACTCAAGAGCCCAGCGAGCCCTCGTTGATCTCTAACTCACTGGCGCCCTGCGCGATCGGCCGATTCTCCTGCGCCATGAGCTGGACCGCGTCGGCCTTGAACTCATCGGTAAACGTCCCGCGATTCGTAGACATGTGAATTGTCGTGCCTTCCTGGTACCGAGAGTCGACGACAAGTGTCACACCCCACGACGCAGACGGGCCATCCGGTCTTTGCCTTGAGGCTGTCAGCGGTTGGTCACCTTGCCGAAGCGGACTGCGATCGGCCCGACGATCAGCGGTTTACAGGCAATCGACCCTCCTACGGTCAGCGCGATGGCAAGAACGAACAGCCAGAACCCGGTCCAGTTGACGGCATCCGTACCCGCGAACATGTGGTTAAGATTGCGCAGTGCACCTGTCGCAAACACCAGAATCACGTGCACAACGCTGAAAAGTACGAAGAACAGCATCGTCGGGAAATGAACGGCGCGTGCAAATGTCGCAGGGAAGAGCGTGTTCAGCTTCGCCGCGTCCTTCGGCCACCAAGTGCTCATACGCACGCCCGTGATGATGGCGAGCGGCGCGAAGACGAACACCACCACGAAATACATGAGCTGCTGCAGGCTGTTGTAATTGACCCAGCCGTGATCGGTCGGCCAGTCGAGCGTAAGGTACTGCACCAGCGCCGACAGGGCATTGGGAAATACTGCCCAGCTCGTGGGAACGATGCGCGCCCAGTGCCCAGAGACAAAGAGCAGCACGACGAAAATACATCCGTTGAACATCCACAGCACGTCGAGGGAGGTATGCAGCCACAGATTGATGCTGATCTTCTGGTCGCATTTCCGCGAGCTCCAGTATGCGGGCGGCTTCTGCTGTATGCGCACGAGCAGCCCGGAACGGATGATGAGCACCATCAAGAAGAAATTAAAGAAGTGAGTCCAGCTCACCCACCAAGGGAACCCGGGATCTGCCAAAGCTACGGGGGCATACTCGCCTGGGTATTTCTCCAGCCAGTCCGGCACAAATTTCAGTGTCGTGACACCGCGTGCTGCGAGCACAACCAAGGCAGCGGCAACAACAGCCCCTAGGCCGCCGAGTGCGACCACACGGATCCAATGTGTCAGCCGTCTACCCCGAATCATGGTCGGCGCTCGACCACGATCAGTTGACATCTCAATCGGAGCAGGCAACGGCGTTTGAACTTTTGATGAGAATAGTCTTGTGTGTTCCTGCTCAACTTCCTGAGCAAGTTCGTTACTCAAGGTCTGTGCATTCCCGCCCCCCACAATACTTACCGGCACAAGAGTCGCACTGCCACCTACGGAACTCGACGGAACGAGTCCTGCGCTCGGCCACGGCTCACCTCCCAAAACGCGAGGCAGTCCACGGCGTAATTGTGTTTCAGATGCGCGAGGGCCGATTCTGTCGTTCTCATTCTGCACAGAGCCCTTCCGCTGGCGAGCGGGCCATGCTTTTTCGCCAGCCGTACGCGGCAGGCCTTGGCGGATGTCCCCTTTCCGAAAGGTTGCCATAGCTAGTCCTTCTGCCCCTCGAGCGCCGCAACGAGTTGGGGCACGACAGTGAAGAGATCGCCTACGACGCCAAAGTCAGCAACCTCAAATATCGGAGCATCTGCGTCCGTGTTGATCGCAACAATGGTCTTTGCGGTCTGCATACCCGCCCTGTGCTGGATAGCTCCAGAGATACCTAGTGCGATGTAGAGTTCAGGCGATACTGACACGCCGGTCTGGCCGACCTGAAATGAATGCGGCACCCAACCTGCGTCTACCGCCGCGCGCGAAGCGCCTACTGCAGCACCAAGCAACGCTGCGAGACGCTCCACGATTTCGAGACCCTCACCTGTTTTGAGACCTCGGCCACCTGCGACAACTTTCTGCGCACCACGGAGTTCGATGCGAGTCGAAACTGTTTCAACCAACTCAAACGCCTCCACCTTTGCTGCTGGTTTTCCTGAATCGCTTGATTCGAGTGCGACAACTTCAAGTGGCTGTGCAGCTGCCGGTGCGTCAATCGACCCCTGACGGATTGTGATTACGGGAGCGCCAAAGGTCGCAGTCGAGCTCACAGCAAAGGCTCCACCGTAAACCGAATGGTGTGCAATTACACCCAACTCATCGCGGCTGACTCCGATCGCATCGGCAGAGAGCGCCAGTCTTGTGCGCGCGGCAAATCGTCCGGCGATCTCACGACCCTGGATCGAGTTCGAAATAAGAATTGCGTCGGGCTGCACTAAGCCGTTTGCAGCATGCAGTGCGTCGGTACCAGGCACACCAAGATACTCCCGCGCGATGTCAGCAACAACCACTGTCGTTGCCCCGGCTTGAGCAAGTTCTGCTGCCAAGCTCTCAGGCCCGAGCAGCAGAGCAACCGGGGTCCCAACCTGTGCAGCCGCACCGATGAGTTCGATCGCGCTATCGGCAAGTTTTCCGCATGCAGTGGTTTCCGCAACGATAAGAATTGAATCCGCAGCAAATTCTGTCATTTCACACTCCCCTCAAACCAGCCGGCTCGTGACGAGGAACTCAGCCAGCTTTACACCGGCTTCCCCGTCATCGACGATCTTGATACCACCCTCACGTTGTGGTCGCTTCGCGATACTCAGCATGATCGTGCGAGCCGCATTATTGTCATAAACATTCACTTTCAGCTCTGCCAGTGAGACATGCTCGATGGGTTTCTTCTTCGCGCCCATGATTCCCTTGAAGTTCGGAAATCGCGGCTCAGGCAGAGCCTCAGTAATCGTCGCTACCGCGGGTAACATCGCACTTATATACTGCACACCACCATCAACCGAGCGTGGTCCTTTCACGCTATCTGCGCTCATTTCGAGCGCCGATAACTCTGAGGCATAAGGAACCCCGAGTATTTCAGCGATAGCTGCCGGGAGCATACCGCTAGAGCCATCCGTCGATTGGTTGCCTGCAAGCACTAGGTCAATACCCTCGCGCTCGATCGCGGCTGCAAGCACTTCGGCGGAGAGAGTAATGTCTGCACCGCGCAATGCCTCATCGGAGACAATCACGGCACGGTCCGCTCCCATCGCGAGAGCCTTACGCACATTCGCCAAGGAGCTATCCGGCGCCATCGCAAGAGCAATGACCTCGGAGCCCTCGTTTGCGGCGCTGTACACAAGCGCTGCCTCTAGCGCCCGTTCCGTGATTTCATCGAGTACCGCATCAGTTGCGGCACGATCTGCGAGGCCCGTTTCGAGGTTCAGATGACGATCACTCGAGGTATCCGGGACCTCTTTAATTAGGACAGCCAGTTTCATCACAAATCCATTCCGATGGCTTAGGGCACATTTTGCAAAACAGGTATACTGAGAACATTTCTCAGTATCTTGCATGAGTCATGAGGACCAGCAGCCCGGGAGGTGTACTCAGCTCTCCTGTCGGCGCCCTCGGCCCGCAAAGAACCCGACACCTCCCAGGATGCGTTTCAGTCGATTAGAACTTTCCAGTCGCGTTGCCCTCGGTCAGCCCCCAGTTAACGAGGATCGTGGTCAGCTCACCCGATTCCCGCAACTCCGTAACGTACTCGTTAAGCGCTTTGCCGAGCTCTGAGTTCGTCTTCGTGAACGGCAAGTTGACCAAGGTAGCAGTAGTCAGTTCCGAATAGTTAGTATCTTCGCTCTGCAGGTGCAGATCCGCCTCTAGATTTAGTCCATTAGCAGTCGCAGCCTGGGCCATTTGAGTGCTGTCACCAAAAGTCGCCTGGACTCGTCCATTCTTCATGTCTTGAACAGCGGCGTCGATGGTCTGGTATGAAGTTACGCGGTCCTTGCCGAAGCGGGACTCGAGCTTTTCTTGGTATAGAGATCCACCCTCAACGCCGATCTTTACACCCTCCATCTGGGCGATAGTCGACACTCCCTGATTTGAAAGAATCGCAGGCGGATTGTAGACCGTCGGCTCATCGAGCTGACCGATCATCTGACCGCGCGCCTCGGTGATACCCCAGCCTCCCGCCCCGATGTCCATCTTGCCACCGCTCATCGCCGCGACTGCAGCGGCGCCGGTCATGCGGTTGAACTCGAGCGGCAGGCACGCGTCAGCGGCGAAGCCTTCGAGGATGTCGGCTTCAAGCCCTTCAGCTTTACCTGCATTTGGGTCAAGAGCGACCATCGGTGGATTGTTCACCGTAGCTACGGAGATCACCCCCTTCTTGACGGTGGGAAACGTCCAACGAGCTGTGCAGTCGCTCGACGTTCCCGCCCGGTCAGGCTCAGCCGAAGAGCAGGCAACCATACCGAAGACCAAGCCACCACCGACAAGACCAGCAGCGATGGCGCGACCTAGTTTGCTGTTACGAGGATTGCGAATTGCGTGGATCATATTTACTCCTTTGTATTTTTTGCTATAACAGGTCAAATAAGTGAGTTTGTTCCCAGAGAACACTTGCCGCGAGCTAGACCAGTGCTGCTTCGCGCCCTCCATCGATCGTCTTCTTCGAGCGACCGTGTAGTTTGGCGCCTCGTTCGCGCGTGATTCGAACAATGAGCCACTCGAGAATCAAGCTGACGATCAGGTACAGTCCGGCCCCGACCATCAGGTACTCGCCAACCTTGAATTTGACGACTCCGTCGGTGTACGCCACCGACATCAGTTCTGGCACGCCGACGCTGTACGCAAGACTCGTCCCCTGAAAGACCAAAATCAAGAAGCCGACCAGCGGCGGGAGAGCAATGCGCAGCGCTTGTCGTCCGGTGATGAACCACAGGATTTTAATCGTGCCAAGGCCTACCGCATGCGCAGCTTCTGTCTGCCCTGGGGGAATTGCGATCAAAGAAGACCTAAAAATCTCTGCTGTGTACGAAGCAGTGGTAAAGCCCAGCGCAAGCACCACAGCGGTAAGGGGTGGAAGTACGACACCCACCTTTGGCAAGCCGAACGCAACAAAATAGATAATGACCAGGGCCGGGAACCCTCGCCCGATCTCCGTTATGACCCAAAGCGTGGCACCCGCCCGTTTAGGCAACAGATACATACCGAACCCGAGGATCGCACCAAGCGGAAATCCAATAATCGAGATCGCGAGAGTCAAGGTCAGGCTTGCCCAGAGCGCGGGAAGCATTGTTACAACAACGTCCATCATTCTCTCCTCATACCGTCGCTTTGACAGGCTTGCTGCCGAATCGTGCCGCTACCCCGACGATCGAACTGAGTACGAGATAGACGCAGCCCACGATGAAATACACGAACATGCCGTTTCCGCTCATCTGCACCGTGGACGCCGCATAGTTCGTCAATTCGACCACCCCGATAAGCGACGCAAGAGAAGACTCCTTGAGAACGCTAATTACGATCGAGCTCGCGTTGCCAATCATGAGGCGCACCGAGGTGGGAATCACGACCCGAAACATCGCTTGCGTCTGACTCAAGCCCAGAGCAGTCGCGGCTTCTAAGACGCCTCCCGAAACTGACTCAATAGAGCTGCGATATACCTCAGCCATGTAGGCGGCAAATACGAAACCAAGAGCGATGATCGCGGCAACCGAAGGCGTCATGCCTCCGATTGAGATACCGAAATAGATCAAGAACATCCACGACAATGGTGGAATACCACGGGCAATACGTATGTAAGCAACCGCGAACCAGCGGAAGACACGCCTCTTAGACATACGCAAGTATGCGATGAAGATGGCCAGAATTGCGGCGATCCCCAGAGACACTAGCCAGATGAGCAGCGTCTGCTCTAGCGCGCGAGCTACTCCTTCGACGGTCACAGGCTTACCTAGCCTTTCACCGCATTGAGGAACCGACGGGTACGCTCATGCTGTGGATCGCGGAGTACCTGTTGCGCCGAACCTACTTCCACAACCCCACCATCAGCTAGAAATGCGACCTTCGTCGCCACACGTTGGACGAAATCGAGTTCATGTGTAACGAGCACCATGGTGACGTCCTTTTCTGCCAACTCCGAAATCACCGAGCGCACTTCAATACGCAGTTCAGGATCGATGGCAGAAGTCGGCTCATCGAGCAGGAGCACCTTCGGATCTAGTGCAAGCGCCCGAGCAATCGCCACCCGCTGCTGCATACCTCCGGAGAGCTCGGAGGGACGGTGGTTGATGGCATTCTTCAGCCCAACGCGTGTAAGCAAGTCCACGGCGCGGTCTTCTGCTTCGGCTCGACTACGTTTGAGCCCCTGCACTTGAGCGAGCACCACATTATCCAGCGCACTCAAGTTCGGAAACAGATTGAAGTGCTGAAACACCATGCCGAGGGATCGGCGCAGAACTATGAGCTCCTTTGTGTCCAGCAGCACTTTCTCTTTGAACAGCATTTGACCGGCCAGCTGGAGCTCGCCCGAAGTTGGCGTTTCAAGCAGGTTCATGCAACGTAACAGCGTGCTTTTTCCTGTACCGCTTGGCCCAACGAGCCCGAGAATTTCACCACGGCTGACGGACAAAGACACATCGGAGAAGAGTGTCCGATTGCCAAAAGACTTACTCAGACCATGCACTGAGAGGGATTTACGACGCAGCAGCGCTTCGTCTTCGCTGAGCCCTTCTGCTGCCATGAGTGAACTCGGGCCGATGTCTACGCTGAGAGTGTCAGCTGAAATGTGGCCGTTATCTTCGATCATTTTGCATATCTCCCTTGATATGTCCTGCCGGTGATGCGGATCAGGAAACGCGATGTCCTCGTGCCGCAGCTCAGAAGCCTAAATAACCATCTGTTCGCGCTTTCGGATGACTCCGTCCGCAAAGCGGTCCGGTCGCATGCTCGTGGGAACGGCCTCGATATTCCCGCTCACGACCACGTCAGCGACGACACGTCCCACTGCGGGTGCGAGCATCATGCCCCGACCGTTAAGACCGCATGCGAGCACAAGACCAGGAAGATCGCCAACTGGACCAAGGAGCAACTGCTGGTCGGGCGTCACGTCGTAATATCCCGTTACCATCACCGGGAACCGTACGTACGCGAGTGTTTCGATCAGCCGATTCCCCTTGGCAACCAAATCGCGACGTATGGCGGATTCATCGGCCACTGCCCCCTCAGGGAGAGGTACCAGATCAGATGCAAGCACACTGCCATCCGCAAGGTGCTTCACCGCGAAGTGTTCGTCTTGAAAGATGACAAGTGGTTCAATAAGG
Organism: Paeniglutamicibacter cryotolerans; assembly: GCF_014190875.1. Taxonomy (NCBI): domain Bacteria; kingdom Bacillati; phylum Actinomycetota; class Actinomycetes; order Micrococcales; family Micrococcaceae; genus Paeniglutamicibacter; species Paeniglutamicibacter cryotolerans. The sequence continues at coordinate 11,573 of NZ_JACHVS010000005.1, forward strand.
CGTTCACTGATTGGGTCACTATAGAAGAGGTGGCGAGGCTCAGCCACCAGTGGCAGCTCAACGCCGAGGGGAGCCAAAAGCTTAGCGCTCTCCGCTCCTGCGGCAACGACGACCTTCTTTACGTTCATTGTCTCGCCTGAGCCGAAATGCAGTACCCATCCATCTGCGACACGTTCGAGGCTTTTCACTGCTTCCAAAAGCACTTCTGCCCCCTCGCGCATGGCTCCGGCGGCGAACCCGGCGACGGGAGCTCCGGGGCTGTTGAGATATCCATCCGATCCGTTGAACGAACCGCCAAGGATATGATCGACTGCAAGCCCCGGTACCATCTCCGCAAGCTCATCCGGCGTGAGCATACGAGACTCAACGCCCTGAGCATTCTGCTCCTTCACCGTGGCTCTCAGCGCTTCAAGCGTCTCCGGTTTTGACGCCACAAAGGCGTAGCCGCAGTGAACGAGTTCTGGGTCCTTTTGCGCACCGGTCCGTTCGACGAAATTCTCGTAGAAGCTCTGCGACTCTTTGGCGAGCTCAAAAGTATCGTTGTCTGCCCATTGGGTGCGCACACCTCCCGGCTGAATAGCGGTCATGCCTGAGCCGACACCGACTCGGTCGATCACCACAACGCGCACGCCACGCTGACTCAGATGCCATGCGGTAGCCATCCCGGTTACACCAGCCCCAATAATGGCCACTTCAGGTGCATTATTCACTGTTGTCATTCGAACTCATTTCCTATGTCTTAGGCCTAGTTATTCGAGATGCCGCATTCGACCTCAACCTCGACGAGGGCGCCGGGCGGGATCAGCCGATGGATGTAAAGTGTCGTATTCGCTGGACGCGCCTTATCGAACACTTCGCTATGGGCCCGCGAGGCATCCTCCCAGGATGCTTCCGGCGCCAAATAGAGACGGGTAAAAATAGCGAGATCTTTGCTCCCGCCGAGCTTCTCAGCTGAGGCGAGAGCTGCTTCAAGCGCGTGGCGTGTCTGAGTATAGGTGTCGAGATCTGCCAGTTCTTGCCCGTCGGTGGCTACAGGAGCCGTACCGCTGACGACAACGCGATCACCAATTCGAACAGCGCGACAGTAGCCAGCAAAGTTCTCAAAATAGCTATTGGTGTTGTAACGGTCTAGGCTAACCAAAATCTTACCTTTCTCTGAATATTCTTTTTCCGGGCAACGTAGTAAATATGGAGTCATGTGCGGACCGAAAATAGCCCTTCAAGCTGCTACCGCAGCTTTTTCAGTGCGGTGAGCAGAGCCTCAATATCTTGCTCTGCTGAATATGCATGCAACGACAACCTCAGTCTCTGGCCACGCGGTGATGTACCAATTTGCCGTTCAGCCAGATATTCAGCCAGCGCAACAGGATTCTCATCAACCACAGCAACCTCCGGCCCCCGGTGCGCAATGTCCTTGGGATAATCGAGCTGATAGCCAAGCTCTGTGAGCCCCCCAGCTAGTTGCTCCCGCAGACCGACAACATGCTCCCAAGAATCTTCCACGTCAATTTGCTCGATCATCTCGAACCCCGCGATCCCTGCGTAGGCCGATGGGATCGGGTAGGTTCCGGTCTCAAATCGGCGCGCGTTGTGAGGGTAGTCGACAACTTCTGGGTCGAAAGCGAACGGATTCGTCCTTCCAAACCAGCCTGTCAGCTGCGCAGATCGTTCAACGTTCATGCAGTCCCGTACATACAGCATCGCGATTCCTGGCAGCCCAAGCAGATATTTCAGGTTCCCCGTGACGAGATAATCACAGCCAATACCTGCAGCAGAAAATGGTACGACCCCGGCGCCTTGATAGGCATCAACAAATACCAATGCGCCCACTGAGTGCGCATGCTTGACTACCTGCTCGATCTCCGGCTGCGTACCGTTGATGTAACTCACCAAAGGAATAGAAACGAGCTTGGTGCGTTCATCGATCAGGGGGATCCAGTTCTCCGCGAGCAACGCTGCTTCGATGCCCTCCACGTTAACCACCTCAATGGGATCATGCTGCGCGCGCCAGACATTACCTACGGAGGGGAACTCAAGGTCAGAGGTGACGAGTCGGTTGCGAGTACCGCTCCAATCAAGCGAAGAAACCACTTGAAAGGCTCCCTCTGAGGCGCAAGAGAGCACTGCCACGTTTTCTCCGCTAACACCTAAGAAACGTCCTGCCCGTGTGCGGTATTCTTCGACTTTCCCAACCCAGGTCTCCCACGGAGCCTGATCAGAAAGAAGACCGGCCGTCATGCGTTGCATAGTGTGCGCCAAGTGGTTCGAAAGCGCCCCTGGCTACAACTAGCGAAATGCGGAGCTAATTCGAGCGCCGGGAATTGTCGCCTAAATTGTTCAGGCGTGAGCGGGGAAATGGTGTTAAGCACGAGACCTCTCTTTATAGCTTTCTGGATTTGTGCGAAATTCAGTGAGTTGATCCGTGAGCCACAATGTTGATGATGATCTGAAAGAACCTAATTAGACCGTATTTCGCTCTGCTCACAGGTATAAAAATTAAATTTGATAAATATGTTCGACAATTCTGTTGTATAAAATGCACTTCAAAGCATTCGAGCTAGGGAGTCTCTTGCATTCACGAGCCAGCCTGTACGTGCCTAATTTAAGGTGCATTGCTTCCGCTTATGGGGCCTCTGGCATTCATTTGAAGAGACTGACACACACTCGCTTGGGTGGAATCAAAACGCCGGCCGGGCTTGCCCTACAGTAAAAATGCCTTCTGCTGACATCGCTATGGACAATCAAATCCTCCCTCGCATCTTGCTTGCCGTACGGGTGTGGTGGTTACCGGGTAACGTAGCTCACATTGATAGTAACGTACCAATGATGGTTCGCGTCAAGTACCATTAAGATATTGATATTTTCATCGATATACACATGAGAACCTCCACTCCAGAAGTTTTCGCGACGATAGGAGCATGCTCATCGTTCCCCTGACCCAACGCCTCAACTTCAGTCACCACGCAGCGACGCTCCTTGCGAGCGATTGCCTAGCAGAGGAATATTTCAAGTGAACCCATCACACCAGCAGGTTCCACATAGTGACGCTTCGACATTGGCGCTAGACTTGGCGCGCAAGATCAGCCGGGGTGACATGCGGCCGGGCGAACGACTTCCGTCAGAAAGAGTGCTTTCTGCCCAATCCGGGCTTAGCCGCCAGTCAGTACGCAAGGCCATTAGCGCGCTTGTCACCGCGGAAGTAGTCTCAATCAAGGCTGGTCGAGGTGCTGCCAGCGGATCCTTCGTCCGATCAAATCTTGTCCCAATTGCCCTTCTGGACCCGAACCGAGAGCCACCGAGCTTCAGCGAAGTAGGTCAAATTTTAGAGGCGAGACGCCTCTTCGAGCCCCCAGTTGCCCTTTTTGCAAGCATCCGCATGGATGAGCGCGATTACGATGACATTAATGATGTACTCGGCATGCAGCGAAAGGCGAACGATCTGCATAGTTTCAGAAGTCTGGACAGTCGTTTTCATCTCGCAATCGCAAAGGCGACCCACAATGACGTTGTGTACCAGCAAATGGTGAGCCTCATGCGGGAATTAGAGATAGCACGCCACGTGCTTCCCGTAGACTCCTCCGAACAGGAAATCGAGAATACCCTCGATATGCACTCACAGACACTCGAAGCAATTAGCTCACGCGATCCAGACCGCATCTCGGAAGTGATGTCGCGCCACCTAGCGATGATGGAGCAGGCGTGGGAAGGCGTCAGCGCGCGAAAGTTTTCGGCCCATGCTCAAAGGCTCGGTTTCACTATTTCAGGCGATGTTTGATCACCAGATATCTGGATCCGCACAGGCGTCGTCACAAACGGTGTTGTTTTACGGGAAAGAACATGTAGCGGGCTTGCTGAGAATGAAGCATCCCACAAATCATGCCGTCGTATTTTGAGGGACCAGATCAAGGAAGATGTTCGGTTAATCGCCGATATCGGCACATCTGTCAGCTTCCGTGTAGGTGGCCCATGACTCCGAGCTCCCCCCGGGGCCTCCGTCAGGGGTCCACGACGAGGACATCGGAGGTAGGGAGGCCATCAATCGTGTATCCCGGCATCGTCTCGATCACCGAACGCATCGTGACTTTTTCATTGGTGCTGCCCATTTCCTGCTCCCCGGCGGGACCGAAGACGTAGAGGCAGGTGGGATTGCTCCCGGCACCAAAGCGGGAACGCGATTGGATCCCCTCGAAACCGGCCGCTTCCATGGCAGCGGCCCAGGCGCGGGTCATCAGGTAGCCGTCATCCATGGGGGCAGTGATGTCCCCGGCCACGATCCCGTAGGCCGACGCCGCACCGGCGGTGAAATCCGCGGCCGTGATGCCGGGGATCTCCAGCTGGGAGATCCATCGTTCGGAAACCATGGATGCCGGGATGGCAGGATCTCCCACGAAGGCCACACCCAAAAACTCGCGCACGGCGACCTCCTGCGAGGAGGCGGTGTTCAGCGTGCCCCGTGGTGCTTGAAGGTTGAACCGTCCCACGCTGTTGGAAAAGTACCACGGGCCATGCAGTCCGTGTGCCCGGTAGCGGCACACCCGCGCACGATGCCGGTAGGCAGGGAAGCCGGTGTAGTCCCTGACCGGGTCCGGGGACCGCAGCGTGCTTGAAGCCCGGCTCATGCAGCTGCGTGCCAGCCGGCGGCGTCGGTGGCGGCGAGCTTCCCCAGTTCCGCGATCCGGTCACTGTCCCCCGAGGCCAGGACCTCCAGTGCCGTGCTCTCCCCCAACTGGGCCAGGCGTGCGGTGAGCCAGTAGGTGACGGTCCAGCCGTCCACCCCGGTGCCCAGCAGGACGCTCAGCAGGTGCTGGAGCCCGGGTGCCACCGCGCCGTTGATGAACTGGAAGGCCGGGAAGAGCACGACCCCGTCCGCGGTCTTTACCCGCAGCAGGCGGTGGTTTTTGACCCGCTCGCTCACTGCCTGGCGCGACACGTCACCCAGCACCTTGCGCACCCGGTCCGTGGTGTAGAAGGCCCCGAGGCGGTCGTTGATCCGGTTGGCTCTCAGGACGGCATCGGCCATGGCGTTGACCGTGGCACGCCCGGCCTCGCCGGAGAAGTCGGTGACCTCTTGGGAGGCAACCATCTGATCGAGGCGGCGTCCCACGCCGTCCAAGACGCGCTCGCGCCAGTTCTCGGCGGTCGAAGCACCGCCCTGCGTGAAGTCAATGAGATCGCTCATGGTCGTCGCCCCTTTTCGCTCCCCTCCACCTTTTCACCTTTGGTCAAGGCAAGTCAAGGCAAATGCCAACACATGGGCGTCAGTCCGGTGTGGGTTATCAAAGTCGGCCCGGAACACCCATTGCCGCGCCGGCAAACGTGCGGTAGCTCCAGCAGGAAATCCTCGAGATGGATCGGACATCATGGAGAATGAATACCCCGAGTACTCCCGCAAAGCGGACGATTCGGATACTGCGCCGAGTGGGACAGACTTTCGGCAGTCACTATTGGATCTCGAAGAGGAGGTGATGAGCATGACCATGCATGAAGCCCTTTCGAGCCGCTCGGCATCTTGCCAAAGTAGCCAAGCATACAATCGGATCTTTCGGCCCTCGCCGCGACCGAAATCTCGTGTGTCGGCGTTTGCAGCAATAGCAAGCACCCGATCCGCCCTCGAGGTTACTCAAAGCCCCGATGCAACTACAGGGTAGGGATAAGCGGTTTCAGACCAGCAAAAGTCATCCGCAATCGAGCCTTTGGGCCGGCAACCGCGTCCATCCATCACATTTTGATTCAGACGAATACCGCTGACTATCACTAGGATTCAAGTTCGCCTCAAACAAGAGTTCCCTTCGACCGGGCGGCAGAGAAAGGGCCAAGGACCACACCCGACTCATGTCGCCGAGAGGTGAAGCTGACCCAGAGGGGTTCGACACCGTGGCACGCGGGCGCCGGCACGCAGAGGTCCAGCCAGGCCTAGGGCATTGCGCTCTCACCGGGGCCTACCTCCCACACACTGAATCCCGGCCAATAATTTACGTATTTAACGCTTCCCCTTTTTGTGCATCTAAGCATGTAAGTATTTACACCAGTGACCCCGAGGATCTAACTGCGCGATCATGGCGCATAGCCTCACTGGGTAGCGGTAGCCCACGTACCTGGTGTGTAACCTCGTCACTTCGTAGACATCGGATCTCGTCACTTCGGTGACACCGGGACTCGTGGTTTCACACCAACTCTCCGGACTATCGCTACCAACAGAGGCTACGCGCCAGATCATGCCAGTCCGAAAAATCCGCTACATTTCTTGCCTAAATTTTTTGTGCATCTAACATTTTGCATGGTTAACCTACTACGTGATTACGTCTTTGCGTATCTTTGATACTGACTCATCCGGACGCCATCTGATCATGCAAAAGCATTTTGTCTTACAACAATTTACGCATCTAACGTTTTTGCTTAACAACACTTTAGGTATCTAGGCAAGTGACATTCCAAGGAGCTACGTTCTCTATGTGTGGCATAGTCTGCATCCGACATGAACAACATTTTACGCATCTAGCACTTTATATAACTATCCCGCATCGGTCGCATGGCCACTATCCAAGGCAACGAACGGGTCCGTGGGGCCACACTGGGGCTTGGTCCAAGTGAAGGCCGAAGCCCGAACTGGGTAAATTGTTAGATGCACAAAATGCTCACATACGTCGGCTGATTGTCACCTGATGCCATCGGAGGTCCACCAAAGAAGATGGGTAAATTGTTAATTGCACAAATTCTAATCCCATGAGATGAGCCGCTCTGCTCCAAGGAACCTCCGGATTCGAAGGCTTAACCCCAGGTCTAGCGGGTAGCCCCTGAAGGTCTTGGATCATATGACTGCTCGGTTCATATGCTGAATAAGTAAATTGTTGGATGCGCAAAAACTTGATTGATTGCCAACTGAGCTGCGCTCACCCCGATCCTAAGAGGCGGGGGAGTGGTTGCCCTGTGATCGCCCAAGCGGTCATTTTGCATTTTTGGGTGTTTGCGCTGTTAGGCATGTAGCGATTAAGCATTTCAACGTTCCACACTTCTAACATTTTAACTTTTTGTGCATCTAGTAATTTACTTTTTCAACTACTAGTGCATTTAGTGGATTAGATGGTCTCGAAACAGTAACGATATGGTGGATCTGGCCGAGGCTCGTGTCGAACCCGCCTTGTCGGCGGGTTCGGGAGAGTGCTCTGCGGCTAATGTAATTTGCGGGGATGCCCTTCCCCTCCAACTGAACAACTAAAATCTCATCAAATTAGAGGAGAAGTCTCCTATATGCGCAAGATCTATGTGGTCAACGAAAAGGGCGGTGTCGGTAAATCGACCATCGCTTTTCACCTGGCAGGTGCCCTCGCCCAGCACGGAACAACGGTCCTGGTTGACGCCGACCGCCAAGAAACGTCCTACCGTTACTACACCGCCACCGAGAACGCTCTCTCGTTCCTGAACCAGACCTACGCCGAAGAACTCGCTGACTTCGAAATCGGCAACAAGCGCCGTAAGCCTGTCCAGCCTGCACGGGAACCCAGCTTCGGTGCCATCGTTTTCCCGCACGCCACGACCTCGGAGCAAATCGAGGCCCAGTGCGCCAACTTCGACTACATGATCGTGGACACCTCGGCCGGGATCAACCGGACGCTCTTGAACAGCATCATGGGATCCGACAGTCTTGTTTTGATCCCATGCGATACCAAGATGAGCGATCTGTGGACCACATCTGACCTGGTCAAGGCTTACGAGAATTCGCAGGCAACCATCCGGATCGTGCAACGCGAAGGCCAGCAGCCCCGTGCCTATGCCGCTGAAGAGCTGCAGGACGCAGGCCTAGCCAATATCACCATCGGCAGCGTCATCAGTACCTTGAACGCCTACGAAGACTCCATACGCAACGGTGGGACAGTCGTCGACGTGCCACTCATGCCATCTGACCGGCCCTTGCAACGAGCACGGACCCAGGTCACCAAGCTGGCTAATGAGGTCGTGTCTATTCTGGCGGCAATGGAAAAGGAGCAAGCGGAGGTAAACGGTGGCCAGCAAGCGACCGCCTAGGCGTTCTGCAAGCAGCCTCATTGAAGGTGCCGGAAGCATTGCCGCGACATTTGAGGCCGAGCAGGTTCAGTCCAACAACACCGATAAGCCCTCCAAGAAGTCATTGACCGAGCTGGCCCAAGTGCGCACGCAGGGCGAAGTAGCGGTGCATCCTCCTCGGGAGATGCCTGCCCCGGTTGCTCCTAGCGCTCCTCACCTGGTGCAAGCGACTGGTGTCGTGGATTCTGCTTCCTCGCCGCCGTCTCAAACCAGCGATCCGGCGGTCCACGAGCCCCCCGCACAGACCGATTCGGCAGGAATCGACTATCCGCAGCCGGTGGAAACCGCGCTGCGAGCGACGAATCCTGACATTGAACCTCGGATGATGACCGACGAGGGGATAAGAGGGGAAATTTCGAAGGCCCCGATGCAGCCGGCCATTCGCAAGCCAGTTTCTACCATGCCACCGCCAGTGGTTCGGCATCGTTCTCCGATGTCCGCCTACAACAAGGCATTGGGCCAGCTCAACAAGGTGATCCTTGAAACAGATCTAGCCACCGATAACGGTAGGGGAGTGTTCGACGACTACAGCACGAACATGACTAGAATCCGCTATGAAAAGGGTGTGACCTACAACGACCTGCTGCCACTGACGTTCACCACCGGCTTCAACTCGGGCCTTGAGCGGACCACCTTCCAATTGACTCAGCACCAAGTCGAGGAAGCTAAGAAGTTCAGTAACTACCTCGGGCGCGAAATCAGACGCAATGGGGGAGAGGGACAGAAAGTCGTGCGTTCCAGCGCCGTCTCCATGCTGCACCGGATCATGCAGGACTTCTTCATCGCCAATGCCCCTCAAGATTGCTTTGACGGTGTCGAAGGCGAACAGTCTGCCCGGGCCGCTGTAGGGCTGCAGCCCTTGCCGGAGCTGGAGATCTATGAACACGCGGTCGCCTCGCACGATCCATCCACGGGGCCGATGGATCCGCGGATCGCCGAGACGTCGTTGGTGACCCCGGAAGGCTGGGGTGTCTTCGATGACTTCACGACCAACATGACTAAGATCAGGTACGAAAAGGGAGTCACCTACAACGACTTGCTTCCTATCACTTTCGCCACCGGATTCAACTCAGGCCTGGAGCGTGCCACATTCCAGATGACCGTCCGGCAGATTGAAGAATCCAAGAAGTTCAGCAGCTATTTGTCACGCGAAATCAAGAATTCCTTGCCCCCATCATTGCGAGCCGTTCGTTCTACGGCCGTCTCGATGCTGCACAGGATCATGCAGGACTTCTTCATTGCCAATGCGCCGGCCGATTGTTTTGACGGTGTCAGCAACGAGCAGGAGGCCAGGGCCCATGTGGGTCTGCCGCCGCTGCCCGAACTGGAAATTTTCGAGTACGAAATCAACAAGCAGGTTCGAAAGCTCGCGTCACTGTAGGGTCGCCGGAAAATGGAAAAAGGCCGGGAGTTTCCTCCCGGCCTTTTTCACGCCCTTTATCTAAAATCTCATCTTTAGATGCCTACAGCGTACCGCAACGAAACAGGTTTTCATCGAATTTCCGGTCAACGCCACGAAAACGTCGGGCCAATGAATGGCGTCTCAGCCAGAGCGTGTAAGCAAATCTGCCAGTGCATCAAAATGCTAAATGGTTAGATGACTAAATGCATAAAAACTACCCGCGGACTAGCCCGGGGGAGGGTAGGTATCCTCGGATGGCTCGAATTCATCGAAAGGGTAGTCCTGGTCAGGATATGCGAAGCCGGAATGGGTGACCAGGCGCGTATTGAGCCAGCTCACCCATAAGAAGCGCTGCTGGGCGTAGATATTGCGTTGCTGCTCCACGTCGTCGGTAGCACCCAAGAGATCCGCAAGGAACCGAAGATTGGCCCCGGTTTCAATCCATCCTTCCCTGGCCTTGACGGCCAGGTGGTGTCCCTCCAGGACGGCTAAGGCGTCTTGAGTTGCAGAACGGCTCAGGCCGGTTGATCTCATGATTTCCGGCGCGGTTTTCATGCCCTGTTCCAGCGCTTCGTAAACGAAAGCCGCCACGACTCCCAGCGCCCGAAACACGGGACGCAAGGCGTGGAGCTTACCCACCCGGTAGCTGATGGCCAGCGAACCATTGACGAGGCCTTCAGGGACCACCAGTTCGTAGGTGTCCGCATATTTGCCGTGGGCAGGACTGCTCAGCCGTACCAGCGGTTCAGCTTCGGCACGCAACCTGCGAAGGTGACGAGAGACGGTTGAATGATCTAGGCCTGTCGCGATGGCCAGGGCCCGGCAGCCAAACTCGATGAAGGAGGATTGCGACTTAGAGGCAGCTTCTCCTAGCGCACGGAGCACCAAACGCAGCTGTAGACCCACGCGGGAAGGGCCGTAGGTAAGCTCACGAGCGTGGGAGGCGTTGCGCCAGATCTTCAGCCACTCGTAGAACCCAACTGAACGAACGGACCTTGTACCCCCCTGTGCTTTTGGCTGGCTTGTGTTGTTTTTAACGACAGTGTTGTGACCGCCCCGGTGGCCCTTGCTTTGGAGCCGGTTCAGGTCTGCCTGTAGTTCTTTCAGGGGGCTTCTGTACCGGGAGAACAAGGTGTTGAGTCCCGGCCAGCGGCCATCGTTCATGCGCTGGTAAATGGCCGGAGTGTCAAAGCCCGCATTGGTGGCCGCCCGGAGCACTGCGAATCGGGCCTCACTGGGGGAGTCATACTTACCACCGGGCTGGAATCCGTTGCGCGCAACGGTCAAGATGCCGGCGTTCATTTCGCTTTGTCCATCGCGGTCATTGACGCTGCCGACGGGCTCGGGTTCAGGTGTCGCCGGGCGCAGGTGCTCCAGGCTGCGATGCAGTGCATCGAATAGTGGGCGTGGTGCGGGGGAATTCGCGACCGTCAGAGCCATCTTGGGGCTCATCAGGAGCTCCTGGCGACCACCGAGCTTGTGTGGGGATCCTGGCATTCGGATGCAGCCATGCTGAACTGTCATGTGCGGCATCGGGTCAACGGTAGGGCATCTAAAGGCGAGCAGACGTAGGAAATCCACGGCGTCACCGGTCGTGATTCCTCCGGAGATCGGAACGTAGAGGTGTTCGCCAGCAGAGGGCGAACGGTCGTGGATCCAACGGATTCCGTGCTCGCTGAGCATGGCCTGGGTGCGCCGGACGTCGATCTCGACCTGGTCCACTCCCCGGGTACCAGAATCGAAGTCGATGGCAAGGATCTTGGCTAGGCCGGTTGTGGCGTCGTGGAGCATCACCGCGGCCGGGCGCGAGGGCAATGTGGCGTCTAGAATCCGCTCGTCGCGCTGTCGATAATTGCGTCCGTTGTCGCGCGAAACACGTACCCTGGCACGGCCCGCCAGCAAGGGGACCAGGTCTCGCCACAGCTCGTTGTGAACCGGCCCGGCTGTTTCCTGGGTTGCGAAAGGCAGAATTGTGTCTAACATAGACGTAGGCGAACATCGCCGTGGTTCGTTAGGTCATGGGTCGTGAAACTACATGGGGCCTAACGAATGTTGGAACTGAATACATCAATCTTCGAGATTGGATCCAGAGGATGTTCGAAGCCTCTCCTTTCGCTTAGTCATCGGATATTGATCTGAACGCTTGGTCCTGCAAGACCTAAACGTTCTGAAGCTTGAAAGGCTCACCCTGCAAGGTGGGCCTTCGGCTTTTAAGTGCTATATCTACGAGAGACATCTGGATGGTGAAGAGTCAACATCGACCCAGAGATCAGCGGGCTTCATTAAGGCCATGGTCTTCACGCTCCTTCTGAATTCAGGAATCATCTCGATGTGGCAAATCTATCGCCTTTGCCGGGCGTTCTCCCGCATCTCCCATGGCCGGCCTCGGGTGGGAGGTGTTTGTAGGGCACTTCCACCAGAAGAAAGTCGATGTGGTTTTCCCGCCTCGCATTTTAGGGGCGCAACATTTTATGCATCTAGCATTTTGACATTCTTCACCACCTTCACGTGTTGGCTGAAACAGGTCAAATTCCTCATGATTCTGCGGATTTCCTGTATTCAGGGTGTCAAATATGTAGAAGCCTAGACGCTAAGATGCACAAAATGATGGCGTTTCTACAGGCCCAAAGGAACTCACGATACCGTTGGTTTAGATGCGTCAAAATTATAACGATTCGATAACGACACGCTGGTTTTCACGGAATCGTTCATTTCGCAAGGGGAAAAGCGCTGATAGCAAGAGGTTGCCGCCGATGCGGATTCCCAAGAGGGGTGCCCCACGCAACGTTCAGGGTGGCCGAGGGGCATCTAACCCTCACAGGCACAGATATACGTAATGCCGTTGTGCTCTGCCGCGATCTGGATCCCGTGTCTGGTTGAAAACCATAAGCCGCACGTGAACTCGGAGGCAGCGGTACAGAGATCACGCGCTCAGCGTGCGATCGCGGTCTTTGACTGTGAGCCAGGCGGAAGACGTTCACAGAGCTCCACCTCTTCGGGTAGATGTCCTTCAGAAGTCGACGGCGCTCCACTCGGCCATGAGGAATCAGCGGCACAACAGCCCGAAAAGGATACTGAATTCGGGGTTGCTCTGACATCAACGGGGTCTTGGTAGTAATGGGGACGGATTGAGCGCTAAGCCTCCAGGGTCGCTTTGGCGGTGGGGCGCCGTCCGATGCTTGCCTTGTTGAGGTGCCCGTAAATGGTGGAGCGTGGGACCTGGAGGAGGTCGGCGATGCGTTGGACCGTATGGGTCCCCGCGTCGTAGAGCTGCTGGGCGTGGTAGGCCTGGTCGGGGGTGAGCTTCGGGCGTCTTCCTCCTGTTCGCCCGCGGGCACGGGCGGCTGCGAGTCCGTCGCGGGTGTTGGCGACGATGAGTTCTCGTTGGAGTTCGGCCAGGACGGAGAGCATTCCGAACATCGCACGTCCTTCCGCGGTCGTGGTGTCGATGCCCTGCTCAAGGACGCGCAATCCCACACCACGCTCGCGGAGGGCCGCACCGAGGGTCACCAGGTGGAGCACCGAGCGTCCGAGCCTATCCAGACGGGTGATGACCAGCTGGTCGCCGGCGCGGTTGGCCGAGGCGAGGGCCTTGTCGAGCTCGGGCCTGCTGGCCTTGGCACCGCTGGCATGGTCGAGGTAGATGTTTGCCGGGTCGACACCGGCGCGGGCCAGGGCATCCGTTTGGTGGTCAGGGTTTTGGTCGGCGGTGGAGACCCGCGCGTATCCGATCAACATGTGTCGATAATACCGGTGCTGCATGGTTTGACGACGTTGATTTCCGGCACGGGTTTCCGACATGCTTTCCGCGGCGTGTCGTCGACAGGTTCGGGATGTCGTCAAATGACCGTTTCTCGACATGCCACGTCCGGCCGCGGCGTGTCCCGGTTAGCACCCCATCACCGGGCATTTTCTCGGGCACCGTATATGGGAATGCGCCCCCCCCCTGCGGAAGCACGCAGCTTTGCAAATTTCCAAGTCACCTGCACAGGCTTCGGCGAACGACCGGCTTACGGGAACCCTTAAAGGCCTCGTTTAGCACTTCCCAGTAAGCTCTATGCATGCAGATCCGCGAAGCGACCCTGGATGACCTGAGACATGTGAACTCGATCTGTGATGCCAGCGATCGCGCACGCTGGACAGCAGAAATGATCGCGCCGATAAACGACCGGGTCGTATTGGTAGCGGCCATACAGGGTGAGATCGTCGGCGTAGCCAAGACGCACTTCCACGGCGAACCCGATGGCAAAGCCGCTGCAGGCCACTATCTAGGGGGCGTCTTCGTCACTCCGGATTTCCGACGGCGGGGAATCGGTTCTACTCTCACCCGGGCGCGGGTTGACTGGATCTGGTCTCAGTCTTCGAGCGCTTACTACTTCGCGAACGAACACAACACGGCATCCATCAGAATGCACGAGACTCTGGGTTCCCGGCCCGTCGGCCGATTCTCGGAGATTCACGGAGTGACAGCCGACGACGGGCGATCAGAATTGGTCCTCTTCGAAGCGTCCCGATAAACGTTCCTGCTACGGACGGGCTCTGGGTGACATCCATTAGCAAGCTGTAGTCCAGCGGCCACCTGGCTCAGCTCACCCTTAGCGTACGATTTTTTCCGTTTTCTGCGGCGACCCCCTCGTGCCCGAACATCCGCAACAGGTCATAGGCTCGCACCTGGTTGGTGACCAGCGAGCCGGCCACCCGCAGCATGTCCGGCCAAGCCGTGAGCACCTTTTTCACGTTCACTTTGTTGTTGCGGGTCAGGCCCTCCAGCGGTCCGTAGCTCTCTGCCGGCTCGGCGCCGGGCATTTGGGCCTTCCAGAAGCGTTGGTCTTCGAGGTCCCTGAAACGCGGGGAGAAGCGGTAGCCGAGCATCTTGAAAAGGCCGAAGACCATGTCGGAGTAGGAGGCGTTGTCGGTGGCAACCATCTCCGGCTTCACCCCGCCGTCCAAGTTCAACAGGGCGTCCAGGATGAACAGGGAGTCACGTGGGGTGCCGGGCACCACCATCTGTCCGATGCCGGCCACCTGGTCGTTGATCGCGTTCAGCCAGGTGATGCCCTTCTTCTTCGCGAAGTACTTCGGCGAGGGCGCGGCGTTGATGGTGCGCACGGGAACGACGAAGCGCAAGCCATCGACGGAGGCGAGCAGGCCCTGGCCCCAGAACTGCACGATGGGTACCCGGGCCTGGGCTTCGATCAATGCAGCGTTCGCCGCGGCGATGGTGGTGGTGCGCAGGTAGTACTGGTCAACGTGGACCAGCCGGGAGCGGGTGAGTGCCTCTTGGCCCGGGTTGATCACCGGGGTCATGCCGATGTTGCAGGCTTCCGAGACAAGCAGCGCGACGATCGAGGTGCTCAGGTCATTCATCCGGGTCTTGCCATCGCCCAGGTGCACGAAGGCGTCCAGGAATCCGGTCCAGGCGTTCACCTCGAAGAGCAGGTCCGGCAGGTCGATATTCGGGAGCATCTTCTCCACCCATCCGCGCAGCCACGCCAGCGACTTCGGCTCACCGAGCGCGTGAAGCTTCTCCACATTCAGTTTCGCCCGCCCGCTGGGCTGCACCTCGATGCTGATCTTCGCGTCATCACCGGCTGCTTCGAGGCGCTCGGCCATCTGCCTCCAGGTGGCATCCAGTACCTCGACCAGCTCCCGCAGGTGCTGCTCGGCATCCTCCTCCAGGCTCAGGCCGGCCAGGATGTCCTCGCGCACCGCCTCCCAACCCGTGCCCATGAGCAGGCGGGCACGTGGGTCCGACCAGCGGTGCGAGGGAGAGGCGAAGATATCCCGACGCTTCAGGGCGCGGAAGAGCTGTTCCAGGACACACACCACGTACGCGTCGCGGTCCACCATCCCCTCCGGCAGCTCGGCGTTCGCATATACCGCCTTGCGCCAGTGGGGCGGCACAAGCGTGTCGTCGATCTCCCGGGACAGCAGCGGCTTCTCGCCGACCTTCCGACGCGAAAGTGCGGGCAGTTTCTTCACCCCGGCCAAGATACGTACCCCTCCGGTCGCGGCCTCCAGCGCCGAGGTCTCACCCAACAGAGACAGGAACGGCTTGACGGTGTTGTAGCGTAGCGCCAACGCCCCGCGCAGTGCGCTCTGCGCCGAATCGCCGTCTTGGGGCACCAAGGTCACCACGGTGGCCGCCGCGCCCGACATCACCGACCGGGGTGCGACCTCTTCCAATGCCTGCCACAGTGCGGCCACATCCACATCACCACCGGCCTCCTCGATGGACTCCAGCTTCTCGATGAACACCTTCGCCGCCCGTGCCACGATCCGAGATGCCTTCTCCAGCTGCGGCAGGGTGGACAGTCGCTGCTTGTCCGTGGAGCGCTTCGCGGTGCTGATCAGCCTGGTCGCCATCAGGATCTCGAACAGGTCCAGGGCATCATCGATCGCATTGGCCTCCAGATGGCGCATCACCGCGGTGAGTATTGCCGTGCGCTTGGGTTCGGCGGTCCGCTCCAACTTCGGGGCCTTGGTGCCCAGCCCGTACCGGGCCAGCACGGAGAGCCGGTTCGGCGGTATCTGTTCCAGCTTCAGCCGGCCCAACCCGAAGGCGGCTATGTCCTCAACCCGCTGCAACGCACCCTTCATCGCGGTGCCGGTGGTCCGTGTTGGCGGTCGACGCATCCGCTCCAGTTCCGAGTACCGGGTGCCCTCCGGTGTCTTCAGCGTGGCAACCAAGTCCCCGGGCAGCGCCGGGTCCGCCCGCAGGGCGGCCTTGGCAATGGTGGCGTGCAGCCGCTTCTCGGCGATGGTGCGGACCTCGGAAACCTGCCGGGCCAGCACGTACACCCCGGGTAGCAGCACCCGGTGCCGACGCAGCCAACCCGCCGCGTGGTTGAACAACGCGACCGGTCCCTCGGCGTGCGTCCAGGCCCGCCCGTGCAGGAACGCCCTGAACATCCGGCCGTGAGCCGGGTCCTCGTACTGGTGGTAGCCGTACGCATCGCGGATCTCCCACGCGTGCTCATACGCCGTCTTCGGCCGCTCGGTGTACTCCTTGAGGCAGGAGGGATCCTCAATTTCCAGCTGCTCCGCCAGATGCTCAACGACCGGCCACGGCACGGCCGATGGATCCTCCAGGAACAGCCCGATGTACCGGACCGTGCACATCTGCAGGGCGAAGCCCAGGCGGTTGTGGTCACCGCGCCGCTTCGCGATCAGGCTCCGGTCCTCGTCGTCGAGGAAGAAGAAGCGCTCCAACTCGGGCCGCGTCGGTTCCTCGGCGAACCTTCCATAGGCCTCAGCCTGCTCATCAGTCAGAAATTCCACGGGCATGAGACTGACAATAGCCGTCCCACCAGTGATCGAGATCCTTCCGACGAAACCCCGCACAACCTGGATCTCCTGCGTTAATCGATCATGATCAAGTGCTTAGCGCCAACCGCTGTACCAGTAGTCCCCAAGGCCGGCCAAGCGCTTGGCGGTGTAGGTCTTGCCGACGCCGGGAGGGCCGGCCAGGATGATGTTCTTCTTGCGGGCCAGCACGGAGCAGAGGCGGTCGTAGTGGGCCTCGTCTACGTAGACCTGGTCCAGAAACGCTGTCCGGTCATACGGCGGCAGCTCCACGGGGGTGTCGATCAATGCCGGCTCGTCGGCCTCGTTGTCGTCGAAGAGCGCTTCGAGCTTCGCCACGTAGTCCCGGTGCGCGGTGATGTCGGTCAGAGTCTTGGTGGCGGCGTCACCCGGGTGCTGCCAGGATCCGTCGTGGGTCCAGCGGACAGATCGGACGTTCCGGAAGGAGGCGCGTTCGGGGTCGTAGGACGCCTCGGAGATGACTTCGCCGCGCCCCACCAGTTCCCGGCGGCCGCGCTTGGCGTAGACGATGTCGCCCTCGGAGATCTCATTCTGGAACTGCCACATGGCCAGGACGGCGTTGTTGTTGGAGGCCCCGGTGCCTTCGATGTCCAGTGCGGTACGGATGGATTCGCGGTCGGGGTAGTCGGCTATGTCTCCGAGGCTGTCCCAGTCGATGCCCATGATGCCTTCACGGGAAAACTCGCCCCATTCGGAGGCCTGTGCGCCAGGGGAATAGAGCCAGTAGTGCCGACGCCGCGGCTCATTCAGCTCATCGGTCCCTGCGGAGCTGGGCTTCTCGTCCCAAAGCTCGTGCACACCGTCATCCCAGAAGTGGAAGGGCTCCGTACGGTCCTGAGAGAGGGCTGCGCGGATGGAGAGCAGGTCCCGATCCAAGGCTTCGGGGCCGGAACCGGTGGAGCCGCCGATCAAGGGACCGAGCCCGGCACGGATCTTCCGCTTCATGGTGGCTGCGGAGATCGGTTCGAAGATGTCGGGCCGGGCGAAGAACTGCAGCGTGTTGCGCATGTCGCTGCAGTCGCGTCCCGAGGCCAGCATGACGCGCTGCAGCTCCCACGAATCATGGCGCGCGGCATCCTTTTGCACTCCATCGAGGGAGGCCCAGTGCTGAACGAAGTGGCAGAGCCAGGGCAGGTGCAGCCAGAGGCGCTGGTTGTACCAGGGACCCGGATTGAAGCCAGCGGTGTTGGCCGGTCGGGCGAGCCAGGACGCCATGGGCTCAGGGATAGTGAGAGGTTCTTCCAAGTAGTACAGGACGCGCTCCACATTGGCGCGGCGAGACTTCGGGAGGGACGCCTTGAGCCCGTGACCGCGCAGGAACACCATCTCAGCGGCCAGCAGGATCGCCTCACGTGAGGCACCGGCCAGTTGCTGGTCCAGCTTTTCCCACTGGTTATTTTCAGTGCCTTCGATCGGGTTGTCCTCGACTCGCGCCCGGATCTCCTCGGCGGCCTCCGGCGTCCAGATCCGGGTGCTCGGGTCCAAGACGGAGTACCCGCCGCCGAGCATCTGATCGATCAGCGGCTTGATGTCCGTAGCGATCGCCATGTCCGCGGCTGGCCGGAACCGCAGGAGCGAGTCGATGGTGTTCTGATCTGGTGCGAAGGAGTCCATGAGCTGATTCTGTCAGCTGCCTGGAAGAGGCGTCCACGAAGGCTCGCCAAAGCAAACACCCGCATCGAAGGTGTGCCACGGGGTGAACTCGTATTACTCGGAGAGCAGGTCTTGGGCGCGCCACGGAGTGGTGCCGAAGGAGTAGGTGTCCACGAAGGAGGCGGTGAGGCGGAAATACTGATCGCTGACCTAGTGCCGGGCCGGGAAGTAGTCCTGCCAGTGGGTCGCCCCCCGATACGGGCGGTCGGGGAGTCTGGCCCGGAGCCGGGGTATCCGCGCAGGATGCGGTCCAGGCGGGTGTGGATTTGATCGCCATGCGGCGGCATTCTGTGATCGTTCGGTGACGCACCTGCGCCCGCAAGAGGATCCCCTATCCGGGCGCATCTGCTGTCCCGCAGGAGGTTCCCCAGTGGCACACGACCAACACGGACCTGCCAACGGTGCCGCACTGTTTTCAGTGAACCGTGCGCCGACCCGCTTATGCCCTTTTGGTGCGGTGACGATCACTGGAGCCGTGCATGCGCAAGTACGAGGGCGCAACGTTTACCTGAGCACTGTTGCGACTCCGAGCTGCCGACCCCCGATAGGAAAATACTGATTTACTGCCTCAAAGAGTCGCCAGCCTCGATGAGGAACCTATGCATCATTCGCAACAGGTTCGATTCTGCTTCATGGTTGATATTCAAGAGCGCTATCGATTGCTCTTACCTGATCGAAGTAGCGGAAGTTCACCTTCATTGCTTTCCCTCCGACCGTGATGTTGTAGAAGAGCCCACTGGGCTCACCAAGGAACTGATCGCGGGGTGACTCTTCAATGAGACGCTTGATGACGGTCTGGGAGAACGTTCCTGACCCGAACACCATGAAGCGGCGATTGGTCGCGATCACGATTCGGTACCCCCCACCACGGTTTAGGAGGGTCAACTGCCCCGCGAACCCTCCCTGGATTACTTCACCGGGTTCCACATGCACTTGAGCGCGCTGGATAATCTTGTCTGCCATGGTCATGCTCTTCATCATATCAGCGTGGCTTTTAGGACCAGATAAAGTTTGTCAAAGCGGCCGGTGCGAGCAGCTTCACGCTTCTTTGTGCCCGGCGGCCGTTCAGCTTCCGGGACGTGCCACGCGTTCTGCCTTCGAAAAATCACGTAGTTTAGCGCCTAATCACTATGATCGCCATTCTTGATGCTGCGTTTAACGGTCAGCAAGGCAGCTGTACGCGGTCTGCGGCACCGTCATTTCAACAGTCGATTATTTGACCATAACCTGGCATTGGCTGGCCCACAGCTACGAAGAACGCCCATACTTCAGGGCAACCCACAGAGAATGGATCAAAGATTCCCCGCCCAACGATGAATACCCGCGCCCGTACGACAGCCAGGCCGAAGCCGAAGAGACCCCTGCCCAAGAAACGGCAACGAAAACGCGCAACCTTCGTAGTCTATTTCGTTGCCATCTCCGTGTGCGTTGCAGTCGTGTTGTTACCTTGCATCTGGTTGACCACGTCCGTCGTCGAAAAACGCGAGCTCACACAATTAGGAATACAAACAACAGCCACGATCACTAAGCATCACAGCAAAATCGTGCACGGAGGCAGAACCTCTAGTAAGTACTTTTTGATTGACTACACCTTCACTCCCGATGACCAGACACAGGAATACGGCACCGATGTGGAGTTGCCCTTGGACCTATGGGACACAGTTCGGGTTGGCTCGGCAATTTCGGTGGCTTACAACCCCCGTAACCCCTCCGATAACCAACCAACCATGATACTCAAGCGTTTCCCTGAACCGTCCCGGAAATCATGCCGCCGTCTTGTGGGCGGCAGCGTCGGGTAACGAGCCGGAAATTTCAGCATAGTAGGTTCGCTCAAATTCCTCCGGGGTTTGGTGTTCCAAAGTGGAATGCAAGCGCTCATTGTTGTACCAGTGAACCCAGTCGAAGACGACCTCAATCACGTCGGATTCAGTCTTCAGGGCCCCGGTTCGGAACGGTGAACCCTTGGCCACGGCTTCGTTCTTGAAGAGTCCCATCACGGTTTCGGCGGCCGCATTGTCGTACGCATCCCCGACGCTGCCGATCGAAGGGATCAGTCCCTCAATCTCCAGGGTGTCGGTGTAGCGGATCGAGGTGTACTGACTGCCCGCATCGCTGTGGTGCAGAAGTCCCTTGTCAACCGGCCTATTGGCGTTTTTTCGGCGCCATAGTGCCATCTTGAGGCACTGCTCCACGAAGGCGGTGTCCTTGACCGTGGAAGTTTCCCAACCGACGATGGCCCGCGAATACAGGTCGATCACCAACGCGACGTAAACGAACCCGGAATACACCGGAACGTAGGTAAAATCGGTGACCCAAATCCGGTTTGGCGCACTGGCCTGGAAATTGCGGTTCAGCAGGTCCCCGGCGCGTTTTCCGTCCTTGCCGGGGATGGTGGTGCGGGTCTTGCGGCCACGGACAAGCCCGTTCATGCCTTCGTCTCGCATGAGCCGGTCCACGGTGTGTTTGGAGGCCTCAGGGAAGTCATTGCGGCGCAGCCACGCGGTCATCTTCCGGCGACCGTAGAGGATTTCCGGCCGCGGCCGCCCCTTGGCGTCTGGGATGTTCAGTGCGCGTAACGTGTCGATGACCCTGGTGTCCTCGACCGCCCGCAGTGCCGGCAGTCGTGTTTTCCAGGCCCGGTAGGTCCGTGCGGCGACCTGCACGCCCTGCTCTCGCAGGACGGAACAGATCGACTCGACCGCATGGCCTTTGGCTCTCAGTTCGTCAATGAAACGGCAAATCAGCGGCGGCGAGGGTCGAGTTCCCTCGCGAAGAAAATCGATGCCGCTTTCAGGATCTCGTTGGCTTCCTTCAAGTCCCGGTTTTCGACCCGCAGCCGCTTGAGCTCATCGATCTCATCGGTGGTTGGGCCGTCCTTCTCGCCTGAGTCCACCTGGGATTGGACCACCCAACGGCGCAAGGACTCGGCGCCGACATCCAGCTTCGGGGCCAGTGCCTTGCATGCTGCGTAGAGCGATGGATATTCGGTGATTCGATCCAGGACCATGTTCACGGCACGGTCACGAACTTCGGCAGGGTATTTCTTGGGCATGGTTGCCATCTTTCTCAAAAAAGACAGCGGCATCAAACCCGGGACGGTTCAGCATTTGCCTCCTTTGTGGGATACCCGCGCAGTAGTACCAGCAGTACCCTATGGGCGTGGTCGTCGGATAGCTTGAGACGACCGCAGCAGTACCAGCAGCAACCTATGGGCGTGGTCGTCGGATAGCTTGAGACGACCGCAGCAGGACCAGCAACACCAGCAGTACCCGGTCGTCGGATAGCTTGAGACGACCGGAGCAGGACCAGCAACACCAGCAGTACCCGGTCGTCGACAGCTTGAGATGACCGGTGCAGTACATGAATTGAACACAGAAAATGAATCTGCGGGGCGGGCAAGGAATATATTCCTTGCCCGCCCCGCGCCGTTTTTGCCACGTTTCGCTCTGCGTCCCTCATCAGCGACTGCCTGGCGCAAGGAAAAAGTCCGGGGTAGCCGCCTCTGTAGTCTCGCGTCCGACAGTGCACCCGATTCTTCTATATATGTAATTAGATAAAACGATTCATTAAGCCGATAGTGTAGATTATGTAAGGTAAGCACATTGCACTATTAAAATACACATTTATTTACTTTATTCGATGATGGCTGGGCTGTCCATCCGAGTCAGCCAGTTCAACACGGTTTTCGCCGTGCTGCCTCAGGTCAAGACGTTGACTCCTGCACAGCTCCCGAGCCCCTCTGCAGGCTCTAGAATGTGTTCAGACACGGACCAACGGAAGGGTTGCACGATGCCCAGCTTCACCACCGAGCTGCTGCAGCGCGGCAATAACGTCGGCATCGTCATTCCGGATGCAGTGCTCATCGAACTGGGCGGAAAGCGCGTCCCCGTCATCGTCACCATCAATGGCGAATACAGCTACCGCAACACCACCGCGGTCATGGGCGGACTGAACCTGGTCGGCCTGAGTGCCGCCCATCGTGCGGCCTCCGGATTCGCTGGGGGCGATATTGTCGAGGTCACGATATATCGCGACGATGCGCCGCGCGAGGTAAAGGTACCCGAGGCGCTGAGTCGTTTATTAGCAGAGGATCCGGGGGCTACCGCCGCATGGGAGAAACTGCCATACAGTCAACGCAAAGAGCATGCGAGATCAATCGAAGAGGCCAAGAGCGAAGACACTCGCGCCCGTCGCGTCCACAAGACACTGGTCCTGCTGCGAGCAGACTCCTGAGAACCTCGCCGCAAGTCGAGCAATGGCGTCCGAAGCCGCGCCGCACCAGGTACTTCTTCACCACAGGGCGGGCATTTCGGATCATGGCCTTGGGGACCATCGGTACAACGGTTGGCACAATTTTGAGGCGATAGATTCGGCATCACATTATGGAGATCCCGCAAAACATTGGCTTCAGAAGACCCCTAATGTGGAATCCCTAGCGCTTTACACCTCCTGCGAAACCCGGTGGTTCCTTCGGGCAACACCGTCCTGTTCAAGCCATCCCGATCACCTTCAAAGGAAGCGCCCTACCCCATTTCATCTCAAGCAGGAGCGATCGGCTGCAGTCGGCGATAAAATTCCTTCAATACACTCCGAGGTGGCTTCCAGCTCGAGGCAAGGACCTCCCTGCGGGAACACGCCCCCTGTCACTGGGTCAGCGCCTGACCACATGCTTTGCACAAAGACATGACTTCACGGTTGAGTAGGATAGCTAGGAACGTCAACTACCAGGATAGGGATGAAGATGCCCGTCGATAACCAGCAGGTCAGGCAGTGGCTTGAAGCCACCGCCCCTGGTGTTTCGATTTCCCAGCTGGCAACGCAAGCGGATATCTCCCGCATCACCTTGCACCAGCAATTTAGACGCGGCAACGTTCCCGAGCTCTCCCTCATAGCCATCGCCCGCTCCCTCTCGCTGAACCCGCTGGAGGTGCTGCAAGAGTTCAGTGAATACTCCGATCTTGTGGCCTGTGAGCCCGACCCCGTCGAAGTCCTGGCGTTCATCGACTGGCCTGAACTTCTCCAGGGTGTTGGCAAGGCCTATCGGGGGGAAAAGATCTGCGAAGATTCCCTCGGTGACGTTGTTTTTAGCGATGGTTCCCGTGTCTGGGTGGACGCG
The DNA here is from genome assembly GCF_014190875.1 of Paeniglutamicibacter cryotolerans. Lineage (NCBI taxonomy): Bacteria > Bacillati > Actinomycetota > Actinomycetes > Micrococcales > Micrococcaceae > Paeniglutamicibacter > Paeniglutamicibacter cryotolerans. Next base: position 35,131 of record NZ_JACHVS010000005.1, read on the forward strand.
ATCGATCCGGGTTCGCTGCGCAAAAAGGTCTGCGACGCAGAAGGGCTCTCCTCCTCGAATCTTGCCTCAAGTTTGCGTGGGGTACTGAAAGTCCCACTGGCCATCACGTTCGCCCGACTTGCCGGCACCCCCCTGTCCAGTGCCTTCGTGACCGCCGGGGCCCTGAGCCCCGAAGAAGCAGGGTGGAGTGCGAACGCGCGAAGCAAAGCCCTTTCAGCTCGTCCCATCCCGGAGCTGCTGACGGTGGTGGAGAATAGAGTGACGGCGGCAAACAAGTTCGAAAAGCGGGTAAACGCCTTCAAGGAAGGACTGGGCTGATGCATTCAAGCGATTGGGTAGCCTTGGCCGTTGCCCTTCCGTTGGGAATCTCTGCTGTTGCGCGGACCTCCGCTGCCCTGCACGGACGCAACAGGCTCCTGTGGGTTGCCCATATCCTCATCGTGGTGTGTCTGCTGCTGGCCATCACACCGATCTACTCCCTCGTCGACGGCTTGTTGGGGCAGGCCAACTGGGCTAATCTCCTGTCCCACCTGCTCTTTGGGCTGGTGTTGTATTTTGGGTGCCAGCACGTCGCGCTGGCCCTGTCTCGGCCGGATCTGGCGGCCCTCATCGCCGGCAAAATGAGCTTGATTCTCCTCATCATTATTTCGGCACTGATGGTAATTACTTTCGTGCTGGCCGATGTGCCGAGCTCTTCCATGGGACTGAACGCCTATCGTGGTGAGGCCCTGGTCGTCGCGTACAAGTCGCTCAGCTTCCTCTACCCCATGCTGTGCAGCCTGGTGCTGTTGAGGCCCTTGTTCCGTGAAGCCACCGGTTCCCTGCTTCCCCAAGGTCAGCGCATCGCCTTCTGGTTTCTTGGCGTCGGGTTTTTCCTGGTGGTGCCGGTGCCGTTCATTCACCTAGCGGAGTTCTGGTTCCCCTCGGTACGAGGTTGGGTGGATGTCTTTCTCTACGCTGCGATTCTGCTGGTGTCCTTGGGCCCCATGATCGCTTTCCTCCAGTCGCGCCGTCAGCTGCCCCACAACAAGACCTTGGCTAGGTAGACGGCACACCCGACGGCCTGCCCCACCAGGACCTGGGCGGGGGTGTGGTGTCCAAGTTGCACACGGGACCACCCGATGACCGAGGAGAACAGCAGGGCAATGACCGGACCTACGAGGGGAATCGTGGCGGTAGCCATCAGTCCCACATAGGTCGCCACCGCACCGTGGATGGAGACCTTCCAGAAAACCGTGATCGCCGAACAGACCGCCAGGCCCAGGAATATCCCGCCCACTTCGGCGAACAATTGCTTCTCGGCACTGGTCAGTACCAATAGAACCAGGCCCAGGATGATGGAGAGCCCTGCCACGGCCATGATCGGGCCCCGTTGGGATCGAACGGTCACATGCCTGTCCCCGACCATGCCGCGGTGGCGCATGAGAATAAGGGCCAAGGTGGGAATCAGCGTGACAAATAACGTCGCCAGCGCCGCATGAGCCCAGGAGATCTCGGGATGGATCAGTGGCAGGCCGATGAGAAAGAGCGTGGCAACGATCGTCGGGGAACCAATATCGGAAATGACCTTGGCCGTGGTGTGAAGCTTGCTGGTATGCACACCGCGAGTTTACGCACAGCTGATCGCCATGGATGTGCGCCAGGCACTTGACACGATTTTTACCAAAATAACCAATAGCCAAGTTTCTATATTTATTGATACGCTACGCGTAGCGACTTGACGGCAATACCCGCCCAGCCGAAACACCCGTCGTTTGGGGGATTTCATGGAGGCTTCGAAGACCGGCGGCATCATCCTGGTCATCATCATAGTGTTCCTTGGCCCCGTGGCAATCCTCCTCCTTCTGGTCCTGGGCACCAGCAACAGCCCCTCCGCTACCGGCACCTGTGCCGACAGGGCCCAAACACCAGCTGCCCTACCGGCCGGGAATACGACGGTGGCCGGATTTTCCGGCACCCAGCTGAAAAATGCCGCCCTGATCATGGACGCCGCCACGGATCTCGAGCTGCCTGTTGCGGCCCAGATCCTGGGCGTGCAAGCAGCCATCGGCGAATCTTCCCTCACCATGATCGACTTTGGCGATGAGCTCGGACCCGACTCCCGCGGCCTGTTCCAGCAGCGCGATAACGGCATGTGGGGCTCTTATGCACAGCGCATGGACCCACGCACCAGTGCCACTAGCTTTTTCAAAGCCCTCACCACAGTCAAAGAATGGCAGAACCTCGAACCCAGCCTGGCCATTCACCGGGTCCAACGCAACGCGGACCCCAACCACTACACCCCCTCACGCGCGTCGGCTGTGGCCATTGTGAAAGCCCTATCGGCCGCGAACCTGGAAAACATCAGCGCCAGCGGCAACTGCCCCGATGCCTCTATCTCCGTCAAGACCATCGGCATGCTGCGTAACGGTACTTGGGTCAGCCCATTGCCCGGTTCCACCATCACCAGCGGTTTCGGTTCCCGGACCTGCCCGGCAGGTGCCCTGTGCAACGCGGCCACCACCGAGCACAAGGGCATCGACATGGCCCGGGGCGCCAACGCGACCGTACTGGCCCCCACCGACATGAGAATCACCGTCGCAGAACAGGGCCAGGGTTGGAAGGCGGCCTACGGCACCTATGTGATTGCCAAGCAGCTCGATGCCCCGGGGCTGGTCTTCGAGTTCCACCACCTGGTCCACGGCAGCCTGCAGGTGAGCTCCGGGGACACCGTAGCCGCCGGCACGCCCCTGGGTACCGAGGGATCCACCGGAAATGCCACCGGCATCCACCTGCACTTCCAGATCGCTACACCCGACGCGCCAGCGAATAAGCCCACCTTCGGCTACGCCATTGACCCCGCACCCATCCTCACGGCACAGGGAGTCCTCTGATGAACACCATCGTGCAGTGCTTCATTGTCCGGGGGCTGAGGTTGGCCGCCACCGGGTTCAGGGTTGTATTTGGAGTTGGTTTCGGCGTTTTGGCGCTGTCCGGTTGTGCGTTGCTCACCGGTCAAACACCAGCCTCCGAGGCACCTCCCGCAGCAACCGGGATTCAAGAATCCTCGCGCCAGGCACCAACGACCCAAACCCCGCCCACACCCGGGCCCAGCTCCACCTCTGGGAGCACCACGAGCCCGTTCATGACCGGGGGCTCGGGCGCCGAGGCCGCTGCTGTTCAGGTCATGGGCCTCTTCGCCCGGCCCCAGCTGCCGGAGCGGCGCTGGTTTACCGACCTGCTGCCCTACCTGTCCCCGGAGTACGCCGAGGAAGCCCAATACATCGACCCTGCCCGCATCCCCTTCGATACGGTCCAGCACAACCCGATCGCCAGCCAGGAGGAACACAACCCCCAGCTGGTCACCGTGGTTTTCACGACCAATGACGGCCCGTGGCGCCTGGTCCTCTCCCAGTCCGGCCCCGGCGCGAGGTGGCTGGTGCAAGCCATCGAACCAGTCCCCGCCCGGCAAGCCGGCCCGAGGCCGACAGCCCTGCCGACCACCGTCAAGACGGTGACCGCCCGGGCTTCTATTGATTCTGACTCAGCACAGTGATGAAAGAGGTTCTCCATGACCATCGACCAGTCTCTGATACAGAACAAACCCGTCATCAGCGCGATCATTAACGCCGATCACACTGGGGTGCTGAGTGTCAACGGCATTGAGGAACGTTTCGCCGCCGATGATGCGATCCGGATGCGCACACTGCTGATGACCCGCCTGTTTGAAATCGCTATCGCCCATGGACGTCCAGTACGAGTCAGCACCATGGATGAGAACGGACTCACCGGGCTGCTGGTTTCCCCGGACCGGCAGGTCGAGCAGGAAGACGAGCCAGCTACCCCAGATTCCGTCCAAGACATTGGCGCCCCAAGCCCTCAGACACCTGCCACTGCCGCTGCCATGGCCAGCGAGGTACCCCCGCCCGAACCGATCTCTGCACAGGGAATCAGCACCGCACCGGGTACTGGTGCAAGCATCAGTGCTACACCGGATCACGAGAGCGCATCGCTACCGCCAAGCCACCTTTCCGCGACCTCCGCAAGAGGACCCGGTGATCCCTTGATCGCCGGAGCGGCGCCAACTACCCGCAGGGCCCTACGGGAGGCAGAATCCTTCCTGAGCACCCCTCCCCCACATCCCCTACATGCCCAGGGGGTCCGCCGCTGGCTCTCAGCTGTGGGCATCAACATCGAACCCTCGGATGCCGAACAGGAGGAGCGCGCGGACATCGAGGCGGTCTCTCGGCATTGGCCCGGTACCCGCACCATCATGGTCGCCAACCGCAAGGGTGGAGCGAACAAAACACCCACGGTGAAGAACCTGGCAGCGGTCTTTGCCCGCCACGGCGGTGGAGGAGTGCTGGCCTATGACGGGAATCCCGAGGTAGGCACCCTGGGCTGGCGCACCGAACAAGGCGACCACCAAGGCACGGTGCTCGATGCTCTTCAGAACAGCACGGAACTACTGGCAGCCTCCGCCGTTTCCGGGGACATCGCCCGGTACGTGCACCACCAACCAGCGGACAAGTTCGACGTGCTGCGCTCCGATGACAGCCTCGTCGGCACCCACATCATGACCGGGGATGATGTGGAAATCATCCACCAGGTCGCAGCCAAGTACTACCGCCTGCTGGTCATGGACTCGGGCAACGTGGACCGCGGCTCGGACTGGACCTCGATGATCGCCCACACCAATCAACTGGTGGTGCCCACCACCACCATGGAGGACCGGGCCGAGGCCGCCCTGCTGATGCTCCAGGCACTACAAGAACGCGATGAACACGCTGCCCGGCTGGCCCGGGACGCCGTCGTCATCATCTCCCAGTGGCAACCCCGGGAGCATGCGATGGCCCAACGCATCGCCGAGGGTTTCCGCCCCTACGTCCGTGCGGTCCTCACGGTGCCCTTCGACCCGGCCCTGAAGTCCGGTCGCATCATCCATGATGCTCTCTCACCTGCTTCCCGGCGGGCGTGGCTACGCGCGGCGGCCGCCGTATCCCAAGGGCTGTGATGAGCATGGACCAGCATTTGGACACCGGCCAGCACACCAACCCGTGGCTCGAGGCCGCACGCTCCGTCCCCACCACGCAGCAGTCCACCACCCCTCCGATAAACCCCAGCTCAACCACCACCACACCTATCGATTCATCCGCGGAGCCTTCCAGAGCGTGGACCCCGGAACCTGCCACTGCACCTTCCACGGCGTTTGCCGGGAAAAATCTGCCGGTACGGTACGGTCTGCACCCGGTCCTGGTCTCGGTCCACGGCGGGGCCGGGGCCACGGTCTGGTCCCGGATCTTGGAAGCTGTGGACGGGGGCACGTTGGAAGCCTGGTGCACCAGCAACAGGAATGGGGAGCTCACTGGGCCGGTAGTCCTGGTGTTGCGGGCCAGCGTCGATGGGATAGCCGCAGCCAGACATGCGCTGTCCACGCAGGGGACGGAGGCCTTCACGTTCGCATTGGTCGTCCCGGCCGGGCCAGGGAAGGCGCCGCGGCAGATCATGGCCGAGCTGCGGATCCTAGGCGGGGCCATCCCCACCGTACATGTCCCGTGGGTTCCGGGGTTGCTGCTCAAACGCTCCGATCACATCGCCCCGTCCGATATCCCGGCGAAGGAACTCACCAAACTCACCACCGCGCTCACCCGGCAGGGTGTCCCCATCGAAGGAGAAACCCCATGAACCCCCTGACCCGGTTCACCGCCCGCGCCGTGAACGTCCTCACCGAGGCCAAACCCCTCCCCCCGGAGGTCACCGACGCCATCGACACCGTGAAGCTCTGGGTCCAAGGCATTGGCGGAGGGATTGCCGTCATAGGCCTGCTGATCCTGGCCATTACCCTGTTCTTCTCCCACCGTCACGGGCAGGGCGCCGATTTCATGGAAAAAGCCGGCTGGTGGATCGCCGGCGCCGTACTTTTCGGCCTGGCAGGCCTGATCGCCCCGATCTTCCTCGGATTCTAGAAAAGTAGAGCCCGTCATGTCCTCCCTGAAGAACCCGCGGCAGCTCTCCGCTCGATGGAACAAGATCACCTTATGGATCTCGGTCCTGATCCTGGCGCTCATCGCCGGCATGGCCATCATCCTGCTCACCACCCCGACGAAACCCGCGCCGCTACTCACCGACACTCCCTCAACCGCTACTTCTGGCCCGGCCACCCAGGAGGGCTGCAACGTGCCTGTGGGAGATACGTCGGCCACCCCCAAGATGCCATCGGATCTGCGCTGGGAGGCCCGGGACGGGTGGACCTGGCCGGTGTCTGACACCTATGGTCCGACCCAGATGAAGGACGGCTTCGGGGTCTGCTTCGCTCGCTCCCCCCTCGGCGCCGCACTATTGGCCGTGAGCTTTAACAGCACTGGGAACATCCTCGACGAGAAGCAGGCGTTGGAGTTGTACTTGGCTGATTCACCGGGCAAAGACATCCAGATGTCCAAACCTCTGACTGGACAAATATCGCCGATTTCGTACTCCGGGTTCATTGTTGATTCCTTCACACCGAACCACGCCCAAGTGACCCTCGTCTTTTCGACTCCAGATACGGCTACCAGCTTTACCGGGCTCCCCCTCTCGTTCCGCTGGGTCAACGGGGACTGGAAACAGGAAGTCCTCGATGACGGATCCTTGTTCCGCGGGCAACCGATTGCACCCCAGCGCGGGGACTTCGTGGAATGGGGTGACAGCGGTGCCTGATTGCGGCAACCCCCTTAAATGGGTGGGATGCAAAGTCGGTGATGCGGTGGGTTCCGTGGCCGATTCCGCGGCGCAAAACCTCGCAGAATCGATGATGTCCGGGTGGGACTCGATCACCAAGGAATTCCTTACCTCCTGGCTGGACGTGGGCCTACTCGTGGATCTGGACGCCGGATCCGTCACCTGGCTGACCGCCCAACTCGAAACCATCAGCGCGTTCCTGGCGGTGATCGGGCTCATGGTCGCAGCGATCTGGACCGTGCTCCACCACCGCGGTGAGAAAGCGGTCAAGGTCGTCAAGGCCCTGTTCACCGTCGTGCTGGTCAGCACACTGGGGGTCGGACTGATCCAAGTGGTGTTGGCCGGCGGGGACTCGTTCTCCGATTGGATCCTCGACAGCGCCGGAATCACCACCGATGCCAGAGCACAGATCCCCGTTGCCGGATTGGTGGCCGCCTCGCCCGGGTTAGCGATCCTGGCCGGAGTCTTTGGCATCATTGCCACCATCATCCAGTGGGGGATCATGCTGGTGCGCTCGGCCCTGATTCCCTTGCTGGTGGGTGTGTGGCCGACGGCTGCCGCCGCGTCGATGATCGGCGGGGGCTCACAAGCATTTTCAAAGATCACCACGTGGATCATCGCCTTCGCCCTCTATAAGCCGATCGCCGCGATCGTCTATGCGTATGCGTGGAAGACGAAGTCCGGTGAGGATGGGATCGGTGGGGCCATTAACGGGCTGGTGCTTATCGTGCTGGCCGTGGTGGCGCTGCCGGCGATGATGCGACTGCTGGCCCCGGGCACCGCGGCGTTGGGCAGCTCCGCCGGAGGGTCCATGGCCTTGGCCGGGGCGGCCGCGCTAGCCGGGGCCGGTGTAGCCGCCGGGACAGCGGTGCTTTCCGGTGGTGGCACGGCCATGGCCAGTGGCGCGGCCAAGAGTCCCGGCATGGGTAGAACGGCCGGCTTGGTCCCGTCAACGGCCGGTGGCACGGGTAGGTCCGGGCCCACCAGCACGGGAGGTTCACCGGAGGATGGTTCTCCGCCCTCCGGCGGGCCCTCTTCGGGCAGTCCCTTGTCGGGAGATTCAGGACCCGCTACTGACACGCCGCCCGATGATGCGGGCCCCGCCGGCACCGGGATCACTGTTCCGGCCAGTGGGAGTGGAAGGACCGGTTCCCAGCCGACCGGACGAAACACTACCGTGTCACCGGCCGAGTCCGGCCACAACAGACCCCCCACACCCGTGGGCACGACCGGGACCAGCTCGGGGACCGCGTCGGAGGCCAACCAGGGATCACCCACCAGAGAAAACCAGACCACTGGAAACCAGCACGACACCAGGGGCAGTCAGCTCCCGAATACTGCCGGATCAGAGAGTTCCTCGATACCTGCCCAGACCCCAGCAGGATCCTCCCCTGTTGCCGGAGCCCCCACCACACCCCCAACTTTTTCCCCCAGCAGCACGACCGGCACCACCCCAGCCCGTGAAGCCAAGACCGCCGCCGTTCAATCCCTGACCCAGGCCGTTGCCAACGGGGCCGCCGAAGCTGATGGAAGGGACGTGGTCGGGCCATGAGTACGAACCCCGGACAAGACAAATTCGGCAATTGGCTCCAACCCACCGCCCCGGGCCTCTTCGGCCTGAGCCTCGGAGCCCTGACCGTGTGCGGCATCGGAACCGTCCTGGTGCTCCTGGCGCTGGTCCGTGAAGCCTACGCACTGGCCCTGATCACCCTGCTGGCCACCTTCCTGATCGTCCTGACCACCCTGATCCCCTTCGCCGGAAGCACCCTTTTCACCAAGGTCAGCGACCGGATCTCCCTGGCCGGGCGTAACCGGCGCGGAGAATCGTTCTACGTCACCGGCCCCTTCTCCACGCTGCCCTTGGAAGCCGCCCAGCGCCTCCCCGGCGCCCTGCTCAACGTGGACACCCTCAGCGGTGTGGACGGACTGAACCGCGACTACACGCTCCTGCACCACAAAGCCGTCGGTAAGATTGCCGCCGTGTTCGGGTGCACCCCCGACGGGGCCGCCATGCAGGAACAATCGGTGATCAACAACCAGGTCGCCCACTTCGGTTCCTGGATCTCTTCCCTGAGCATCGATACCGGCCTGGCCGGAGCCACCATCGTGGTCGATTCGGCCTCCGAGTCCTCCGCCGGCACCTGCGCTGCGGTCCGGGCAGACGTGGCACCCAACGCCCCTGCCTTCGCCAAACGTGTCCTGAACGAGGCCGTGGGCACCCTGCCGGCCCGTTCCTCGGTGCTCAACGTGTACGCAACCATGATCTGGGATGCCAAGGCTCTGGGGGCCACCGCAAAGGACCTTTCCCCGGCGGTGGCCGAGATCGCGGCCCGCCTGCCCCAGCAATCCCAGATGCTCACCCGTGCCGGTGCCGGAGCACCCAAGCCCCTCATCGAAGCGGAGCTGGCCGAAATAGCGCATCTGGCCTACCAGCCGGCCCGCGACCAGGAACTCGCGTTGGACGCGTTGACCGGGCTACGAGCCGCCCGCGCGTGGGATCAGTCCGGACCGGAGTTCTTCGATGATTCCCGCGGCCGGGTTGTCTTTCATGACGGGGTGGCCTCCATGACCCTGATGATGACGATCCCGCCCGAATCCCAGATCACTGCCCGCTCCTTCGACCAACTCTTTGGACCCAACCCGAAGTTCCTGCGCAAACGCGTCGCCATCCTCTACCGGCCGGTGGACCCGGGAACCGCCGCCCGCACCGTGAACCGGCTAGTGAGCACCGCCGACTGGAAGATCAGCACCCGACGGGGCCGGGCCACGTCCTTCGATACCAAGAACAAGGCCGTCGCCGAACAGACGGAACTCGAACTCGCCCAGGGCGCCCGGCTGGCACTGTTCTCCCTGATGGTCACCATTACCTTCGAAGCGAACCAGGACGCCTACCGGGACGCGCTGAACCAGATCAAATCCCTGATGGGGCAGTTGCTGATGCCCTACCGGTTCGTGGAGCACGCGGGATCGGCCGCGTTCCACACCACCTTGCCCTTCGGTGTGCTGCCCTGGACCTACACCACCACCCCGCTCTGGCTCAGGGCCGTGTTGTGATGAAACACCAACGAACCGCCCGCGGATTCACCGGTTTCGGTGGAGGCCGGTGGGGCAAAGTCCCACAGCCCCCGCAGTGGTACTCCACCTCAGCACAACTACCCGGGATCTACCCGTTCGCCGCCGGCACCTCCCGACCGAACATCGGCACCCCGCTGGGTAGGGATATGCATGTGGGGACCGCGGTGTGTGGGGATCCGAAGATCTGGTATGACTCCGGGCTGATCTCCTCCCCCTCGATGATGCTCTTCGGACTCAACGGCAACGGCAAATCCTCCCTGTCCCAACGCTTCATGTATTCGATGGCGGCCCGCGGCATCGCCCCGGCAGTGTTCGATCCGATCAAGAACGAGCACGGGGACGCGGTTGCGGCCATGGGCGGAAACGTGATCCGCATCGGACCGGACAGCACCGATAGAATCAACCTGCTGGACCTCGGGGCGCTCGGTGATGCGGCGGCGAAAGTCGGTGGCCTGCTGGGCCAGGAGATGCATCGCCAGGCCGTGGGTAAGGCGGTGGATGCCGTGTCGTTGGTGGTTCAGATCAGTCGCGGAACACCCCTCTCGGATAGTGAGGATGCGGCCCTGGGTGAATTGATCCGCTCGGTAATTACCCGCACATCCCATCCGTGGATGGGGGATCTGCTCACCGCGTTCATGGATCCGCCACCCGAGGTGCTCTCGGCGACCGTCTGCCACGACCAGGTGCAGTTCACCAGCGAATACCGGCAACTGCATTTGTCCCTGCGCGCGGTGATGTCCGGGCAGATGGGCTCACTGGTCGGCGGGAGGGCCAGTGTGCGGGTGGAGGTGGGAAACCCGGGCGGGTTCTGCTTCGACACCTCATCGATCCCCGAATCGAACACCAAGCTGCTCTCGGCAGCCATGTTGGCGACCTGGAGCATCGGGTTCTCCTCCATCGACGCCCACTACGAACTCTCCCGCCACGACCCCTCCATCCAGTGGGGCGGGTACTTCGCGATGCAGGATGAGTTCTGGTATCCGATGCGTGCCTGCGAGGGGATCATCGACCGGGTAGACCGGATTGGGCGCACCAACCGGGGCAAGGGTGTCGCTGAATTGAAAATCACCCACTCCCCTAAGGATTTCCTGTCCCTGCCCAATGCCAAGGACCGGGCTACGGCCAAGGGTTTCACCGAACGCTCCGGGGTGCTGGGGATCATGGCCTTGTCGCGGGAGGATTTGCAGGATCTGAGTCAGGTGCAGCCGTTGAATGAACGGGAGATCGACACGGTGGCCGGTTTCAATGCTCCGCCGTCGTGGAAGCAGGAGCGTGCGGCCGATGGACGTCCAGTGCCGCCGCCCGGGGCAGGGAAGTTCCTGCTGAAGATCCCGGGGCGGGTGGGTATCGCGGTGCAGATGACGCTGACCGAGACCGAGCGGGCCCAGCACATTACCGATGCCCGAAGTATCACCGAAACCCACACCCGGGCCGAGCATCACTCCGGGGCCGATCATCAGGCACAGACCGCTCATGAATCCGGGGCTGATCATGGCGCCGCGGCTGGTCCTCACACCGGCGCCCCACACACAGGTGCCCCCGTCCCGAGCACTCCAGTGGTTCGGGAACCCCCGGCAACCGCCCAATCCCATGGCACCACTCAAAGCCAGGCCTTCAACCAGAGCCTGGGTTCCGCCCAGAGTCCCGAGCTCACCCGAGAATCAGGGCTCCCCCACATGCCCGGGCTCAGCCAAGAACCTGGGTCAGCCCAGGAACCAGGATTCACCGTGGGGCCCCGCCCGCACGAAAACGAGGAGTGAACCATGAGTGCACCCAACCGCAAAGGAACCAGCGGCACCTCCGGCCAGGCACTACTACCGTTCATCCTGGTGTCGCTGGTGCTGCTCATTCTGGGTGGCGGCTGGGTGTCTTTCCAGCTCGGTGCCCGGCTGGCCGGGGACCCCGAGCCACCCACCAGCTTCCCGGCCGTCCTACGAGGGCTGGTCGATGGAAGCCTTCTCTGGCCGGTCCAGGGAACCGTCATCGCCATCACCCTAGCCATCATGCTGGCCCTCCTGGCCGCCAGTATCGGTGTGCTCAGAACCCGGTCCGGGAGAAGCAGGAGCACACCGCGGGTGGATAAGGCAGCCCGATATCTGGGCCGGGGTCAGGACATCGCCGCCTACACGCCCAAAGGCGCCACCAAGACCGCGAAACGCCTCGGCGTCACCGGCACCCCGGGCCTCTTCGTCGGCACCGTCGTGTCCACCAACCAGCCGTTCTACCAAGGCTGGGAAGACCTCTCCCTCGATATCTGGGGGCCCAGGGTCGGTAAGTCAGCCTCCCGCGTGATCCCGGCCATCCTGGATGCACCAGGCTGTGTCCTGTCCACCTCGAATAAGCGTGATGTCCTGGACGCTACCCGCGGTACCCGTGTGGCCACGGCCCCGGTCTGGGTCTTTGACCCGCAACAGATCGCCCACGAAGAACCCTCCTGGTGGTGGGACCCCCTGTCCTACGTCACCGATGAAGACAAGGCAGCGAAACTGACCCACCACTTCGCCGTAGCCTCCCGCATCACCGGCGCCAGAACCGATGCCTACTTCGACCCCAAAGCCGAAGACCTGATCTCCTCCCTCTTCCTCGCCGCAACCCTTGGTAACCTCTCGATCATCGAAGCGTACGTATGGATCGCATCCCAAGAATGCGACCACGCCATCGACCTCCTCACCGAGAACAACTACCCTCTACAGGCCACCGGCCTGCAATCGATCATGCGGCTAACCGAGAAGCAAAAAGATGGGATCTTTGGCACCGCAGAGAAAATCCTCCAATGCCTGAAAAACCGCCAAACACTTTCTTGGGTCACACCCCAACCCGGCACCACGCTGGCCACCGACCCCCGACCCCGGTTCGAACCCGCCCACTTCGCCACCTCCACCCAGACCCTGTATGTACTCTCCAGGGAAGGAGTAGGCAGTGCAGCACCGCTGACCACCGCCTTGACCGCGGCAGTGGCCGAGGCTCTGGAAGAGCACGCGACCCGGACCGGTGGCCGCCTGCGCGTCCCAGCCGTGTTCGCCCTGGATGAGCTGGCCAATGTCGTGCGCTGGGCCGGACTACCGGAACTGTTCAGCCACTACGGTTCGCGCGGGATCATCGTCATGGCCATTTTGCAGTCCTGGTCCCAGGGCGTCGAGTTGTGGGGCGAGTCCGGGATGCGGAAAATCTGGTCGGCCGCCAACGTCGTCGTCTATGGAGGAGGAGTAAAAGAAGACGCTTTCCTACGCACCGTCTCGGACCTGATCGGCGACTACTCATACACCAGTGTTTCCCGATCCGCCGGACGTGCAGGGCCCGGCAGTTCCCAACAGGAGGGCAGGGAACGGATCCTGGATGTTTCGGATCTGGCCGAGATGGAACGGGGCCGCGCCGTGGTCTTTGCCTCCGGGGCACGAGCAACCCTGATCAAGACCCTGCCCTGGTGGAAGAGCTCGCATCAGGACGCAGTGAACCGTTCACTGGCCCGCTACGCACCCAACAGCCCTCCCAAGGCCCAAGGTCCGGTGATGTCGGGCGAGAGTAGTCCGGGTGCGCCCACCGTCCCGGGTACACGGGTCGGAAACCGGTGGAGAAGAGCGGTCAAGGAGTCAGATCATGGATGACCATGGCCTGTTGGGAAACATCCAACCACCGCCCAGCGGACCCACCCGTCGTGGCGCAGAACCCCTCTGGCCAAAAAGCAGCGGGCCAAGCAACGCACCTCCGAACAGCCCCAGCCCTATGCGCCCGGCCCCGCCTCCGAGCATGACCGCACAGGATCAGGATCCGGAGAAACCCTCGCTGATCTATGGATCGGCCGAAGAGTTTCTCCACCTGCAATTGCTGCCGTCCTATAACCGGATCATCGATTCCCGCAACGGCAAATGGTGCCGGCAATGGTACCTGCACCCTGAAGCGCTCAGCCGCGTGGACGCATTGTGGCAGGCCTGGGAGCACTTCCGGCTCGTTCCGGCGACCGGTATGAGCGTATGGTGGCACGACCACGCCGATCCCCACATGGCCATCCTTCTCAGTCAAAAAGGCCCCTTCCACGCCTGCGGGCCCGACCGACACCACAGCCCCGAGCCGTTCCCCTGCGACTACGCGCCAGCGGGATGGTTTCCCTCAGAAAAAACCACGGCTCAAGGACCGCCTCGCTCATCTCGTTGACCACCAGCGCTCTACGAGTACTGGCCCGTCCGGAATTTCTCGTTGCGCGGGATCATGCGCCGCTCAATGTACCGGTTAGCGTCCACGACCGGTCTTTTTACAGTAGCGGCTCCTAAAGAAATCTGGCGGCGGCTGCCGATCATCCGGCGATCACGTTCACGACATCCCATCCATTGCCGATCTGCTTGGTGGACGGGCCACTGAGAGGCCCCTACGGGATAAACACTGAAAATTCGAGAAAGGGTTCATTCACCACTCCCTCGGCGTGGACTAAGCCCTGGAGAGCTCCAATAGCATTCCAGCGCCGCTGCGCGATTTTTTCAGCTCCAGAGCATGCATATATCCACTGACCGGTACCCAACGGGTGGGCGGCGCAAGGTTTGTTCGCCTGGGATGATGGGCTGAGTTGCGGAATTGTGAACGATTGCGGGTTTTTCTGCTGTCGACCACGATGCCGACGGCGGCCGGGACAACAATTGCGACCGTCGCCGAGGTGACGGTGGTGATGACCACGACGCTGATGACGATGACGATGACAAAAGCGTACCGATAACGGTACGCTTTTGACATGAGATCGACTAGCTCGTACAGGCAAACATTGAGGGAGCTCGCCTACGACACCCATGGCGTCATCACCGTGGCTGAAGCGCGCGAAGCAGGAGTGCCGCCTGTGGAGCTCCGGAAGCTGACTGCACGCGGAGCTCTTCGACGCATCGGGCATGGCGTGTATCGAATGGTTGAAGCTCCTTCGAACAACCTCGACGAGTTCGCCGAAGCCGTCGCGCTCGGAGGAGAAGACGCAGTACTTGCCGATGAATCGGTACTCGCCGCCTACGGCTTGGGCCAGGTCAATCTCCGCAAAATCAGGGTGGCCACTCCTCGGCGGGTCCGAAGCAGAGTCCCGAACACCGTCGAGATTGAACAGCGTAAGGTTCCCCTCTCGGACCGGACCTACATTGAGGGCATCCCGGCCATGGGTGTCGAGAGCGCGCTGCTCGGTTCCCGAGGACGAATCATGACTGAACGCCTAATCGACGCAGCCCGCAAAGCGGAGCAGCGTGGGTTACTCGACTCAGCAGCCGCAACCCGCGTCATCAAAGAATTGGAGACATCTTGAGCACACCACTGGATGAAAATCAGCCAGAAGAAATCACTCCGCCCAAGAATGTCCGGTACCTAGAGGGCAGGATCGCGGATCAGGCAAAGGCCGAGACCTCCACCGTCACCAGGCTCAAGTCCCTGGTAGCCAACTTGGTGGTGTGCCAGATGCTGCCACCATCCGCAGTGAAGGGTGGCACTGGTCTGAAGCTACGGCTTGGCGAGAATCTCACGCGTCAAACTCCTGACCTGGATACCGCCTTTCGCGGGAACATGCAGAAGTTTGAAGAGCAGTTACGAGAGAATCTTGCCGCTGGTTGGGGAGACTTCACCGGTGCGGTTGTGCCAGGAACTCCGCGCGCCCCAGAGAGCGTGCCGGCCGCCTACGTCATGCAGCCTTTCGCCGTGAAGCTGCAGTACCGAAACAAGTCATTCACGACCGTGGAGCTCGAAGTCGGCTTCGACGAACTTGAGGCAACCGGAAATCTCACAGAGACAGCCCTCTCCACGGAATTGATTGCCCTCTTCGCCGCACTGGGTCTCCCCCGACCAAATCCGGTGCCTGTCCTGCCACTTCACCACCAAGTCGCACAGAAACTGCATGCATGTACCGAACCAGGCAGCCAGCGGGCCCACGATCTGGTCGATTTGCAACTGATGGCAGGTCTTGCCGACGACGTCTTGGTGGCGCAGACAGTGGAACGGCTCTTCAGATTTCGGCGCCAACACGGCTGGCCTGCCCTGGCAGTCCCCACCCGGGAGTGGGACACTCTGTACGCTGATGCGGCCGTCGGCTTGGAATCAGTAGTGTTTCCCGCTGTCGGCGGGGCCGTCCAATGGCTGAACGGTGAATACATTCCGCGGATCGTGGCAGCGGGAACAGGTTCCTAACGCTGGAGAGGAGACGCAATGAAGACCCTAAACTCGGGTGTTCGGGGTCTTCTATGTCCGGCACCAAATATGCGGCCAATACATCAGACGGTGGGGAGGGAACGTTCCGCAAGGTTCCTCTTACGGGCACACCATTGCCGCGCCACCGACGTTGGATCTTCAGTGCAGTCGTCTGCGAAAATTGATACCCGTCGACTCTCCCCCTTGGCAGACCAGCGCGAAGCCCCGTGGACCCTGGGCATACCGGAGCGCTCACAAACCACACCACAAGCCAGCTGACCGGTGTCAGCGCGCCGGCCCCTCCTGGTTACGGGTCTGCTCCAGCCCGACCTCGAATGCCGTCTTGCGGACCATGGGTGCCGGCGTCAGGCCGGTCACCGCTTCACTGGGATGCTTCCCCTGACTACGAGCGGCAGCCATCCGACCCGTGATCTCACCCTCAGTGGCGAGGCCCCTCAACGACCGCTCAAACTCCCGGTAATACTCAGCCGACCCATACACCGGCCCACCCTTCCCCGCGCTGCCTTCCAGACCGGGTGTCGGGCCTCCCAGCAGCTGCCCGGTCGGGTTCATTCGGTCCGCCGAATCATCGCGCAGTTCCCTGCTCGCACCTACTTGGTGCAGGGCATCTCTCCGGGCCAGCAGGTCCTTTTCAGCGATCTGGTACCGGCTTTCGCCCTGGGCAGGCTCCGAGTCCACGAATCCGCCGGTGGCCAGCATCCTCGCCTCATGCCAACGCCGGGCCGCAACCACAAAGCCGGCATCAGTCCAGGCTTGGTCCCCCACCCCGGCATAGTGCGCCCCGATCTCATCACGCAACTGCCCCACCTCCGGGCCGTGGATGCCGTCCTGTTCGATCAGGTGCATTCGCTCGGCCACCGCCCGCTCCGCCGCCAACTCAGCCTGCTCCCCGGTGGCATCCTTCACTCCCTGCAGGGCTGTCACCAGTTCGTGGTTGGACAGATACTCCGCCGGCACCCGGTGGGTCTGCATCTGCTCATGCAACTCGGCCGCAACCCGGGCCAGCTCAATCTTCTGGGCCCTGGCCACCAATTCCATCGCCTCGGCGTGCTCCCGGGCAACGCGTTGCTGCTGCTCCGCCAGCTGTTGAACAGCCAGACGGTCCTGCAGGTAGGGGACATCATCGCCGGCATCTGCCGTGTCGATCCCATAGCGGTCCTTGATTTCCCGGTTGATCTTTTCCGAAGCCACCAACGCCTCCGGATCATGAGCCTTCCAGGCCTGGGCCATCAGGTGCACCTCGATGATCTGCGCAGGCTTCGCCGTGGCCCACCACTGATCAGCGGTAGTCGGCAGGATCAGTGCACGCATCATGGCCCGGTCTCCCACCATGATCCGCCGTGCCTCCAGGGCAGCACGTTCACCGTCCCGCTCGGCCTTGGCCAAGTACTGTGACCGGGCCCGAGCCAGCTGTTCGGCTAACTGGGAAGCGGCCACCAACCCCTGACGCAGCAGGGACTCGACGATCTCCTCCACACCTTCATCGCTCATCACATGCACCTGTTTCCTTCCCTACTTGTTGGTGAACAGATATTTTTTTTGGCCTATCGGTCGCGTTCTGTTTCCGGCCCCGGCGTCTGCGGTTCATACGTGCGGTTCCGCTTGATCATCGGCGGAACGACACTGCCCGAACGTGGGGCGGCCTCGGTGCCGAAAATCGGCAGCGGGAAACTGAGCCGAGCCAACCGAACCGACTCAGGAACCTCGGTCCCCATGCCCACGCCCGCCTCCGCTCGGGTGCCCGCCAGCACCGGTTCGGGCATATCCCGCACAAACGGGACCAAATCCCGGGCAAAAACCAACTCCAAATTTCGGGTCTCCCGCACCCGCAACGACTGCTGATGCATGTCATGAATCGCCCGCACCGTGCGCAACAACTGCAACAAGAACGCCGACTGCGCAGCACCCTTACTGTTGGAACCGGCGGCCAGCAGCAACATCGCTGCTCCCGCCAGCGACGGTAACGCCACCGGCGCCCCATGCACCCGATAATCACGCAACTGCGCCGTCTTAGCCAACTCATCAGCCGTGGCAGCCAGCGGTCCCGGAACCTGCTCCACCTGTGCGGACCACGTGGCAAAGACCCCCGAAGCCTCCCGTGCCACCCACGCCCACGAGGCATGATCGCCCACCGCCAAGGACTGCAAGCGCTCAGCTAGCCGTTGCGCTACCGCGGTCTGCTCCTCCCACGACCGGGCACCAGCCACGTGCGGGCCAATCGGTTTCACCTGGTGCTGATTGCGGGCCGCGGCATTCCACTCCGCCACCGCATCCATCGAACCCAGCGCCGTGTCAGCCCACCGGGTGCGCAGCTGTCCCAATCCCAGATCACGGGCCAACTGCCCGCCACCAAACCACACCGGACGTGCCCCCGCCACCGGTCGTTCAGCCACCGAGTAACCGACCACCACATCCGTGGTGCCCTTCGCGTAGCGGGGGCGCATCAACAGCCCAGCATTACGTCCCTCACACACAAACCCCGCCTCGTTCAGGGCAACGCTGGCAGCAGCGCGCACCTTGCGCTCCAACGACACCCTGTGCATCTCCCGGCCCTGCCGGATCGCGGTCTGCGGTTCGGCCCGCTCATAACCCCGTGCGGCATGAATCGAGGAAAGCTCCTCCAACCCATACGTTTGCTCCAACCCCCGACACACCGCCTGGGAACGCGGCTGATCCATATGCACCGAAGCCTTCGTCCCATCCTCACGCACCAAAGACACCGCCAAGTGGATGTGCTGATTACCTCCCGTACTGGTCCCGTGGTTGATCGCCACCCACCGGCACGGGGCCTTGCCACTGGATTCGGTGAAACCCATCGCCCCCACAAACTCGTTGGCGATATCCCCCCACTCCTGATCGGTCACCACCCGCTCGTTCGGAGCCAAGCTCAACGAACAATGCCACACATCGGCCTTCACCAAACCCTGATCCACCATTTCACCGGCACCCGGATCCCAGCGCTTGTTCCGACGCATCACCTGAACACCGAACCGCCGATGCGGCTGATCCAAAAACGCGGCAATCTCAGCCGCGTCCTGCTGATCCAAAACCCCATCATCAAACCACGCCATCACCGCAGCACTGCCGGCCACCACATGCGGATCCCGATGCACATTGCTCGTCTTCGCCAGATCCGTCGACACCAAATACGAGAGCAAACCCCGCATCCGCGAACCCCGGGTCACATTCGGAATCACAACCGGATCCCCTCCACCGTGTCACTGATACGAAACGCCAACCGGCGCACATACGCCAGTGTGGCCGCCGCCTCCACCGGAAACTCATCCCCCGCATTAGCATGCCGCGCCAACTGATTCACGTTGTTCGACACCCGAGCCAACAACGTATGAATCGCAAACAACTCAGCCACCATCGCCCGACGCTCCAGCGGCGTCTCCACATTCTCGGACACCGCCGCGGCAATCAACAACCGCGGCACCGTCACGCCCTCCCGCTCAGCCCGCGCCACCAACAAAGCATCCTCTTCGGCAGTGACCCACAAATCACGACGCTTCTTCGAACCAGCCGGAGCGTTCTCCCGCCGGCGCTTCCCCAAACGCAAGCGACGCCCAGGTACCTCAGACACCCCAACCACCGCCTTCCAGCAGCCCAGCGCAGCGACCCCGAAACCTTGAGGGGAACACACCACCAGTGTGCGCTCACCGACGCCCCGCGTCCAGAGCCAAAGCCATTTACACCCGTGTAAATGTATAGCTTGCTCCGCTGCTTTTGGTTGAGCCGTCTTCCCACCAAATTCAGGGCTCGAGACACACCCGCCATGAGGATCATTTCCTCCACCCCTCTCATCCGCACCCTCACCTCCGGGGAACGAATTTTCCCGGTATGCACGACGGCAGCTTTTCGGGCAAAGCCCAGAACACTCAACACCACCTCTACCCAGCAGAGCCCAGCCCAGGCCTTCACGGGACCGAGCACTCGCGCGGTGCATATGCTCGACGACGCGTCGGCGGGTGCCTGCCCAGCACGAACCACCTTCCAGCTTTGCCAGGCATCATGCGGACGGACCCACCACGACCCCGCCCCACCACGTCGGGCTCCCACCCTCGGGCGCATGAACGATCCCCCGCGGACGCGGCATCGGAGCCGACAGGGGGCGAACCTGCCAGGTGCGAACCAGCAGGGTCGGAACCGGAGGGTGGGAACGGCGCTCGGGCAGAAAAAGCAGAGGCCGGGATCGGGGCATGAAAGAAGGGATGGAGGTGAGGATACTTTCCTCTCCCCCATCCCCGAACCGATGGTGCGCCGACCGCTGGTCCCACTCGATGGCCTCAGTGCTTCGTGATCGCCGAGACCGGCAAGTGCCCGTCCGTGATCAACCGCATCAACAACACGGTCAGCCGATGGGTGGGGTCAGTGGACTGGGCCAGGTTCAGGAAGTTCATCGCCTCGGTACCCTTGCCTTGGATCCAGCGCGTCCACCCCAACCCAGCCAACAGGTCCACCCGGTCCTGCGGTGGAACATATTCCAACGCCGCATAGATCGCATCTGCACCGTCGGTGAAGAACTCCCAGTCATCGGGGGCCCGCTCCCCCAGCAGGACCGCCCCGATGCTGTCCATCTCATCCTCGGTGGTAGCCAAGAAGCCAAAGAGCAGATCCCGGATTCCCTTGTTCGTACACATCCCGGCCAACCACGCACCCTGCTCCGGGGTGATCGTTCCGGTGCACTGGTACCCCATGACCAACCCGATCAGCCGGGCACACACCATGGTGCGCGTTCCCCGATGCCCGGCATCCAACCCGCTGGCCTCCTCCCGGCTCCTCTGAAGCTCCGAGACCTTCGTCTGGGTGGGATCGTAGGGCGGAATGTCGGCGGCAAGCTTCGCATAGCAGGTGGTGGACGCCATGAGTTCCAACGCGGTCGTGCAGAGTGCCACCGCACCCACCGGGACCTTCCCGCCCTGGTGGTGGGCGGGGCTTGCGGACGGGGTCCCGGGCTGGTTGCCCGCAGGGCATTCGGGCTGGGTTTCGGTGTACTCGGTGATGAATCCGTCCCTGATCCGCACCGCACCCCGGATCGGGCACCGGGACACGGTGAGCACCAGATCCAACGCCCGATACTGTGCCGGGCTCATCGCCCGTTCATCTTCAAAGCTGAGCAACATGACCCCGGTAATGCTCGACACCTGCTGCACATACCCACCCACCACCGAAGCCCACGCCCCGGCCGGGACCCCCGGGTCCGCATCCAAGCGCAGGGTCGCGCTCAATGCGTGGTCCTCTAACAGCATGAGCACCACCGAGGAGGTGGGGGTGAAGCCCAGGGCGTGGACGGCAACGGCGATCAGGTCGATGCTCGTGCTGGCGGTGATCTTGTCCATGGTTCTGTCCTCATTTCTGGTGACCGGGGTACGGTGCCAGCCCCGTGGTCCTTTCTCCCCCATGTTTTTTGTTTGCTGGCGCAATGAAATGGAGCGGGGCCGGGCCAAGCACAGCAACCCGCAGGGCGTGGTGGACAAAAGTTCTTGACCGAAAGAAGCGACGCAGGAGCGCGGTCAAGAAGTTTTGTCCACCACGGCCCGGAGCGAGGAACGAGCGTAGTGGCTTGTGTGCTTGGCCCGGTCCCATACACTCCGCAGGACAGCAAACAAAAAAGGGTTTGCGGCCGCCAGGCCGCTGCCTGATGCGCCGCAGGCGTCTCAGGCTTGATTGCCGGACGCGTAGCGGACGTCCGGTTCTGGGGTGCGAGCGTGCGAGTACTCCAGGGGCCCGAAAACGGTTGCCGCGCCCCGGAGCCGGTGAATCGCTGGTGTCGGGTCCCCGGCGGTGGGTCAGCTCTGGCCACCTCACCGAGGCCGGGGTGATGGCCGGGCCTCTGGGCTCTCTCGTACCGGGTGGGCAGGTGCGTGGGGATTACGGGGGGGGGTGAAGACAGTGGCGTGCGCCGAAGCCCGCGACGAGCTGATCAACACCAGTAAGACATTCAAGATCTGAGGTGCTCAAGGCCCGGGGCCTTCCGAGAACTCGGCCTGGCCTGGGTCTGGGCTGGGTCTGGGCGTGGACCGTTCCACCGGGTCCCGGGCAGTGCCGTGCCAGCCCACCCCAGCAGGATCCACCGAGAACAGATCGTCCTTTTCAGGCGCTCCTCCCCAGCTGTCGAATCAAGGCTGCAAAACGCCTCCCGTACCCAGGGGGTATCAACGGCGAGGCGTTCGGCCAGAGAACGGTTCAAATCGTCCCCACCACGTGAGTAGAGTACGAGGAGACCCGATACCTGGGTGTGATGAATCTTTGGGGGAAGAATGAAAAAGTTCGGTGCCGTGTGGTGCGGTATGTTTCTGGCTCTGGCGATGGTGGTAGGACCGGCACTACCGGCTTCCGCGGCAGCCATCGGTCCGGCGGCCATCACCAAGGTCGTCGCGAAGAAGGATAAGAAGCCGTTTACCGAACTGCGAAATTCGGTGACGGGGAAAAGGATCAAGGTCAAGGGATACACCACGTGCCTGAAGATTTCGGCACACAAGAAATGGGCCGGGTCCTATGCAGTGGCCATTTATCAGGGTTCGCAGGTGAAAACCCGCAAGTACGTGGGCACGATCATCCAGGACAAGGGCTATGACCAAGACCCCTGCTTTGCCTCCGGTAAGACGCGAGCGGACGCCGGCAAGCTCAAGAAGCTGGGATTCTATGGGCTTGAACCGAAGACCACCTATACCTTCGAGGTTCATGCCTTCGGTGGCCGCTCCCACAAGGACACTCTGAAAGTCCTCAAGGTCAAGACACCGTAGTACCACGCTCGCGTTCACACGGCTTGGGGTGCCAATGGGCTTCGGAACCTCACCGGTACAGCAGCTCCGAGGCGAATACCCGTTCACGGATCTTCGACGGCCAAACCTGCGGGGTCACCAACCGACGCTGAAAAATTAGAGCCATCAGTAGATCCACCTTCATTCAGGACATCGCCGGCCAATGGTTCAGGGCAAGGGATCGCTGTCGGTGTCCTCGGGGTGAGTGTGGTGGGTGACGGCGGGATGAGCAGCATTGGTCTCGGCGGGGAGGCCGGCCTCGAAGTGGGAACGGCGGACGCAGCGCTGCATGAACGCGATCACGATCTCCCGCTGCGACTTACCCTCCAACGCCGCATAGGCCTTGAACTGGTGGGCGAGCTCCGCCGGAACATCGAAGTTCAACCGCTTCTGCACCACCCCCGCGGCTGTGGGCTTCGCACTCACCCGGACACCTCCTGGCTTACATAAGCGATCGCCCGCTCAATGTTGGCCGGGTTCAACCCGGACCAATGAAACTGATCATCAACCACGACGACCGGCGCCTGGGAATAGCCGAGCTCCTCGGTGACGTATTCCAGCGCTGCCGGTACCTGGGTCAGGTCGACCTCCGTGAACGGGATCCCGGCCGCGGCAAGCTTCTGGACCGTCTTACGGCACCCGAAGCACCCCGGTTTCGTATAGATCGTGATGGCCATGTTCATCGCCCCTCTTCGTCCAATCCGATACCCTCATTCTACCCTCAAATGAGGGTAAGAACCATGGATAATCCCCGGAATTCCGCGGAATATCAGGGTGTTGACGGGTGGTTAGCAATACCGCACCGGACCGTTGCCTCCTGGTCACAGTCGGAAGACATCGGTGGATCGCGGCTTAGACAAAGTGACGCCTACACCTCAAAAGATCGGCACGTATGATAACCACCGCCTCAGCGACAGAGCAGAAATACCGTCATCCATGGATACCTCAGCATCCCGCAGGCCGGCGGCTCACAGATCCCCGACGTGCGGCGTCGATGATGAGGATCAGAGGCACGTATGCCGACGTGGAGGGCATTGGTGACCGACGGCATGAAATCGGCATCCGCAGGCCTGTGAGACGATGTGTACCTACATCGGCGGACTCGACCCCCGCCTTCCCCACCAGGAGTCCTGATGCCTGCGTTGCCCGCCATTGACCACCTAGCTTTGACCGTGAGCGACGTGGAGGTCAGCGTCCTTTTTTACTCCCGCCTGTTGGGTGCAGAGCCCTCCGGGACGATGCTCGATGGCCCGTTTATCCGACGTAAATTCGATCTCGGTGGAGGAGCATCACTGGGACTAACGGAGCATCAAGCAGCCACCGGCGAGAACCGATTCGATGAACACCATCCGGGCCTGGATCATGTCGGCTTTTCCGTAGCCAGCTCAGCGGAACTTCTGCAATGGGCCGCGCATCTGGATAGCATCGGCGTAGTCCACAGCGGGCTCATCGACGCCCCCTATGGAACGGCACTTAACTTCAAGGACCCGGACGGCATCGCGCTGGAGTTCTTCGTGTCTCAGTAGGGGTTCATTCGGTTCCTGAGCTGGACAGCTTTTTGAGACAGATTGGACCGTCTGTAATTGTTGGTGATTCCCTGGACACGGTGGCAGATATTTGTGCTCGTGCGCTATCGCGGTTCTTGCCTTCCATATACGGGTCGTAATTGCTCCTGAAACCCTTTCCCAGGCTCAAGGCCTGTGGTTGATCCTGAGGAGAACAGTCTCATACTTTGCCGACCCTTGAGAGGCTCGGTTTTGGTCTCGGCTAGATGCTTGATGCTTGATGCTCCAACATCAGCAGCGCCATGGTGGTCATCCGCAGCCCTGGCTGATCGACGGGTCATGGGGAACCTCATCCAGGCTGGCCATCGTCCCAATTTCAATGGGTGTGCTCCTCGACTGCACCGGACTTCGTGGTGGCGGTCGCCACGGCAGAGCTCTGATGCCTGATGCTGGGCCTGTGGGGGTCGCTCATTTTCAGCTCATTCGCCTATCTCACAATGGGCTGCAGGCGGTATCGCCCCCTTGACCACCGAAGGAGACCTTAATGAGCATGCCCTTCCCGCTCAACACATCGGCGTTGCAGGTATCTGATGAGGCGCCGGGGCCGGTCAAATCCCGGTTCATGAAGGTACCGATCATCACCGCGACGTTCTGGACGATCAAGATCCTGTCAACCACGGTGGGAGAGACTTTCGCCGACTACCTGGCGGTGAACGTCGGCCTCGGACCGCTCATTACGACCGGCATGATGATCACTCTGCTCGCCGTGGCGCTTGTTCTCCAGTTCCGAACGCGGAGCTACACCCCGTGGATATACTGGCTCAGCGTTGTGCTGGTGAGTATCGTGGGTACTCAAATCACGGACTTCTTCACCGACACGCTGGGTATAAGCCTGTATGTCTCCACCGCGATCTTCACGGTGTTGTTGATCGCGGTTTTCACCACCTGGTACTTCCAGGAGCGCACTTTGGCGATCACGTCGATCGATACGGTGCGGCGAGAGGCCTTCTACTGGGCCGCGATCCTCACCGCGTTCGCCCTCGGTACCGCCGCCGGCGACCTGGCGACCGAGGCGCTGGGACTTGGATTCCTGTGGGGCTCCATCATCTTCGGCGCTCTCATAGTGGCGTGCGGGATTGCGGTTCGGGCAGGAGCCCCGGTGGTTGCGGCCTTCTGGGTCGCTTATGTCCTGACACGCCCGCTGGGTGCCTCCATCGGTGATCTCCTGACCCAGGACCGCAGTTACGGCGGCATGGGAGTGGGGGCCGCGGTCACCAGCGTGCTGTTCCTGGCCGTCATCCTGATCCTGGTCGTACGCGAGCAGATCCATGTCCAACGGCACGGGGTGCTGACCAAGGGACAAACCGCTGCTGGAGGACGCATGCGCGACTTCGTTTGGGCAGGGGCCGGCATGGTCGCAATCGTCGTTGCGGCCGCGACAGTGACGTCCCTCCAAGCGGAGCAGGCGCCGGTGAGTGCCGCGACGCTCAGTTCGGCCACCGGCGCGCAGGCGAGGGGGCCACTGGGTGACCTCTCGACGTTCTCAGCGATCGTTGATGACGTCACCGCGAAGATCGAGGCCGGCGATCTCCCCGCAGCGCGTACACGCGTCAAGGACCTTGAGACCGCATGGGACAGCGCCGAGGCCGGGCTTAAACCGAAATCACCGGCTGCTTGGGGAACGATGGACAAGGCGATCGATGGGGAGCTGACCTCCCTGCGTGCCGACCACCCTGACCAGGGGACCTGTCTGGCAGCGACACATCACTTACAATCGGTCATTGACTCCCCGTAAGTGCACAGGACATTGAACCATCATGGACGGTGGCTACGCTGTCGCGCTCGTCATCGGGCACGATGACGCAGCCACCGTCCATGCACTGGAAGGAACAATATGAGGATCCTCATGGCCGAGGACGATCCGATGATCGCATCGGTGCTGACGCAACGGCTCGTCGAGGACGCACACGTCGTCGAAGTCGTGACCGACGGGAAAACTGCTCTGTCATATGCTCGGCTCGGAGACTTTGACGTGGTCCTGCTCGATCTGGGCCTGCCCGGTCTGGACGGGATCGACGTGCTCCATGCCTTGCGTGCGGGGGATGAAGGCGACCAGGGACCCGTGGTCATCGTGATCACCGCCAGGGGCGCCGTGACGGACAAGGTCACGGGTCTGGATGCCGGGGCTGATGACTACCTCGTGAAACCGTTCGCTTATGAGGAACTGCACGCAAGACTACGGGCGGTGGGCAGGCGCTGCTCGTCGCACACCACTGCCATCCTGCGTGCAGGAACCATCGCCCTTGACGAGGCGAGGGCGACAGCCTGTTGTAGCGGCGGCGAGTCCGTTCCCCTGACCCGACGCGAACTTGCTTTGCTTCGTGCCCTGATCCGACATCCCGGCGTCGTCCTCTCCCGCGACCAGCTGGAGTCACAGGTGTATGGGAGTGACATTGAGATCGAGTCCAACGCAATTGACTTCATCATCCGGCGTCTTCGCGGAAAACTCGGAGGGGACTGCATCCGTAATGTGCGGGGGCTTGGCTGGATGATCCCGAGGGCCCGATGAGCATCCACCATCGGGCCTCGTCCCTGCAGTCGCGATTGATCACCGCTCTCGTCGCAGTCGTCTTACTGGTCACCGTCACCGCTGCCTCATGGTCGTATCATCGGGCCTTCGTTGAAGCCAAGGAAGCCCAAGATGGGCTCCTCTCGCGTGTAGCCCAAATCGTGGGGACTCCGGGTGTGGATTTCGCCCAGGACGATCTCTCGAAGCTCTCCAACCAGTCCGGTCTCGTAGTTGAGGTGCTTGAGGGCGCCGGGATGTCCCATGCCCTTCCCCCGATTCCAGCCGATGGCCTGGGCACCGTTTTGACGGACACCGGTTCGCAGAGGGTCATGGTGCGTTCCCTTGCGGACGGACGCAGGATCGCTGTCGCCCAGCCGATCGCGGTCCGCCAGGACGCGGTGAACGAAACTCTACTCTCGACAGTCATGCCGATCATGCTCACTGCGCCGTTCCTCATCCTGGTGGCTTGGCTTGTCGTCGCCTGGGCATTGAGACCTGTCAACGCACTGGCCCGCGAACTCGAACAACGCGATGACGGGTCCCTCGCACCGCTGACGCGGACGCGCATCCCCAGGGAATTGGCCCGTTTCCTCGACGCACTTGAAGCCCACCACCTCCGTGCAGCGGAAATTCTCGAGGGACAGCGGCGCTTCGCCGCTGAGGCGTCTCACGAGCTACGCACGCCCGTGGCCGCAGTCTCCTTCCAAGCGGAGCATCTGCTCTCCGCCACCTCGGATGCGGATCGCGCCCAACGGCAGGAAGCACTGCGCAGTGGACTCGCGCGGCTGCGTGCCCTGTGCGAGCAGCTGCTCGTCCTGGGCGACGAAACCCCTCGGATAGACCTGCCGGTGCCGTTCGAGGAGATCGCAAGACTCGTCGCGTCAAACGTCATGGAGATGGCCGATGCAGAGCACGCGGACATGTTCTGGGACCTTGGCGACGCGGGAGATGCTCGCGTTCCGGCTTCCGCCACCCGCGTGGTCCTGCAGAATCTGGTGCATAATGCGATCCGCTATGCAGGATCCGCTGGTCCAATCGAGGTGCGCGCATGGCGAGGCCCAACCTGGATCCGGATCGAAGTGCTCGACCACGGACCGGGAATCCGCGAGCCGGAGCGGGCACTGGATGCCTTCCATCGTGAAGCAGGCCAGGAAATTCCCGGCACCGGGCTCGGGCTCGCAATCACCATGCGAATGCTCGAGCGTCTAGGGGGCGAGCTGCAGTTGTTGCCTCGCGGCGATGGGGGTCAAGGCACCCTCGCGCGCGTCACGATCCCGCTCAGCCGGCATTTCACAGCTACCCGCTCCGTGGTCGATCACTTCGATCCGGATCCGGGCAGCGATACCTCTTCGAAGCTGCAGAACACGTAAAGGACCCTATAGTGCCGGAGCCTCGTTCGCCCTGGACTTCCGAACCCCCGCCCTGATTCTGATCCTGAAGGGGTGCTGAGAGCCTTTCGTCTCTTTCTCAGCGTCCTCTTGGGTAAGGACGCGGATAGTAGCAAATGACACATCCTGCGCGGTTCACCATTGGAGGAAGACCGATGAGACCCTCACATTCTGCGCAACACCAAGAGGTAATACCCGGCTCCGAGACGGCGATGCCACCGGAACGGCACGGCCCGGATGGGAGCAAGAAACCGCGATCCGCACGTGCTAGACGTCTACGGAAAAATGTCCTCATCGTTTTACTGTGCCTCTCAATCATTCCCGCCGGTTCCTACGCCCAAGCGCTCACCTATCCTGGGAATGCCACTTTTGCCGACAGGTCGGTTGGCTGGTTGCGTGACAACGGTGCCAACGGCATCGTCAACGCCATCGAAAACTGGTACTACACCAGACACGCACCCACGGCGCAGACACCTCAACCTGACTCAATTCCTCTCAGGAACCCCGCACCCCTCCGCTTTACTACGGCACTGCCGCGGCTCCAGGTCAGCCACGGATCGGGTAGCCCTCTCCGTAACGAAGGGCAATGGGTGTCAGGACGAAAGGCCGCCGATGGGCAGCCTGCCATTTACACCTCCTTCATCCGGCCTGACAACGTCCACCCGAGTGTGCTCGTCGGCGTTGCCCTGATCCGCCAATCGGTCAGCAACGCCCACCTCGTTGCTGGCACACGGGAACCGGGCACCGGACCGTGGCCCGGGGACGCTGCCGTTCCCTCGAACGAGGTAAGCCATCTCTTGGCGACCTTCAATTCCGGATTCAAGGCCAAGGACATCACCGGTGGCTTTTACCTCAACGGCCGTTACTCCCGGAATCTCGTCGATGGCGAGGCCTCGGCGGTCATTACCGCGGACGGGCATATTAGTGTCGGCGCTTGGAACCAGGACGTCCGGATGTCACCGGCAGTCATAGCCGTGCGACAGAACCTTCATCTCATCGTCGCAAGCGGTAAGCAGGAACCGGACCTGAATATCAATGCCGGTGGAGCGTGGGGAAGTGCCAGCAACCAACTCCAATACACCTGGAGATCCGGACTGGGCACGGACATCCACGGGAACCTGATCTACGTCGCCGGCGATGGTCTGACCCTGGAAACCCTCGCCAACGCACTGGTTCAAAGTGGCGCGATCCAGGGCATGGAACTCGACATCCACTATGGACAAGTCAATTTTTCCTCCTGGACGCCACGGGGAAATTTAGCGCTCCCCACGCAACTCCTGCCCAGCATGCCCAAATCACCTTCCCGCTACTTAGCGTCGGACCAGCGCGACTTCTTTTATCTCACCGTGAAATAGCTCCATCCCTCAGGAGGGATCATGACCGAGTTCGCAACACACCTGCCGGCGCCCACCCCGCGGGCCCGCTTGCAGAAACTGACGAGAAGGAATCACACGGAATCATTTCTTCGGATGGTCGCCGCCCTTTTCGCCGCAGCCAGACCGACCCAATGGCCTAAAAACCTCCTGCTCTTCGCCGCCCCGGCAGCGGCGGGGGTCCTCTCTGAACCACACATTGCCCTCCAGGCCCTGGCAGCATCGGTGGCCTTCACCCTTGGCTCGGCGGCAACATACTTCCTCAACGACCTCCGTGACCTCGACGCAGATAGAAGCCACCCCACCAAATGCCGCAGACCTTTAGCCTCCGGCAGGATCAGTGCCAAGCTCGGGTACGCCGCAGCGTTATTCTTGGCTGCCGCATCGATGCTCACGGCGATGACTGTGGGGTGGATGACGTTCATCGGTCTTTGCACCTACCTAGCGCTGACTACCTCTTATTCGCTTTACCTCAAACGCTTCCCTGTTATCGACATCCTCGTCGTTGCCATGGGCTTCGTCCTGCGTGCAGGTACAGGGGCGCTGGCCACGGGCGTCGTGGTGACATCATGGTTTCTGCTGGTCACCTTCTTCGGCGCGCTCTACATCGTCACCGCTAAACGGCAAGCAGAACTGCAGTCCAAGACCGAGCTCATGACACCGGTCAGCGCTGAGGGTCTGCCACCGACAACGAGTCGGACCACCTTATCGCTTTACACCAAAAGCTGGCTGGAGCAGACAGTGACTCTCGCTCTGACGAGCGCGATTATCTGCTACTCACTCTGGGCCGTCCAACACCCCGGGACCCCGTTGGCTGCGGGGCTTATACAGGCCTCTATCCTCCCGTTCGTGGCGACTCTTCTGCGTTATGGCTACCTCTGCTCACGAGGCGACGGGCAACGCCCCGAACACCTCATGTTCAGCGACGGCTTCCTGGCAGCAGCAGCGATCACCTGGATGCTCACCGCCATGGCAGGAATCTACCTGGCCGTCTCGCTATGAGTGCCTCCCATCCCCGGCACGACCTCCCAGACAACGGAGCAGCCATGAAAGCCTCCGACCCACAATCAGCCAAGGTTCCCAGCGACAATCAGGAAGAAAGCGCTTTCACCCACCAGAGCACAATCAACGGGTGGGGCCGAACCACCTCCACCCGGGTCCACCTCGAATGCCCTACCTCGGAGCATCGCCTCCAAGACCTCCTCACGACATCTCTCGGTCCGGTCACGGTGCGTGGAGCCGGACGTAGTTACGGAGACGCCGCGATAGGGCCTCACACCATCGACCTCACGGGCCTGGCAACCATCCGATCCTTTGATCCCGCCACCGGCATCATCTTCTCCGATGCCGGTGCGACATTGCAGGCCCTGCACCAGGTCTCCGTTCCCCAAGGCTGGGCACTTCCCGTGCTGCCGGGAACCTCCCGCATCACCCTCGGCGGAGCCATAGCAAGCGACGTACACGGAAAGAACCACATGCACCAAGGGTCTTTCGGTCACCACGTGCTCGAGATGGAACTCATGCTTGCCTCCGGGAGCCTCTTGAGAATTTCCCCCGACACCCATTCCGAGGAATTCTGCGCAACGGTCGGAGGAATGGGCCTCACCGGGGTCATCGTCTCGGCCGCGATCCAGCTACTATGCACAGAAACGCCGTACCTGCGCGTTTTCCGTCGGAAGGCAGAAACCTTGGAAGCGGCCATGGACCTCATCACAGATTCGATACGAACGCCGTCCCATGCCGTGGCATGGGTGGATGCCACCCGAGAGGACCTGCGCGGCTTGGTCGAGGTCAGCACCCCGGCGAGCACGCAAATGCTGTCCGAAAGGATGAAAAACAAGCTGCCACCGGCACCCGGCATCTCGATGCGCAACATCCGCACGTTCCCCGGGCGAGGAATCGTCAACGATCGAAGCATTCGGTGGGCAAATGCAGTTCGCTGGAATCTTCCCTTGGGTGCCGGACCCAGGATCGTTCATTTCACCGCTGCCCTGAATCCTCTGGATGGGGCTAGTTTTTGGCCTGCGGCCTTCGGGAGTCAAGGACTGATCCAATACCAGTTCTGCGTTCCAACTTGTAGCCATCCAGTGCTGAGAGAAATTTTGGAAGGACTTCAGAGTTCAGGGCTGATCCCTGCTCTTGCCGTGCTGAAGCGCTTCGGAGCGTGCGGGAACGGCCTGCTTTCCTTCCCGCAGCCGGGCTGGACACTGGCCTTGGACTTTCCCGCCCACTACCCGGGACTCGCAGCTGCCTTGGGCCACTTAGACACGGTCGTCGCCAACGCAGGAGGCCGCGTCTACCTCTCCAAGGACAATCGCCTGCCAGCTGAGATGGTTCCGTTGATGTATCCGCAGCTGCAGCGCTGGCAGGGAACAAGAGCCCGGCTAGACCCGACCCATAAGATGGGCTCCTTGCTCTCCCAGCGGCTCAACCTTCTGGAGCTCTAACCATGGCACTTCGCACGCAACCCTTTGAACGAATCATTTTGCTGGGCGGCAGCTCGGAGATAGGGCTCGCGATCGTGGGTTGCACCAGCGCACCCCACGCTACGATCTGTCTCGTGGGACGCCCCGGCCCCAGACAAGCAGCGGCCGCGGAGCATCTGCGTAGCAGGGGGCACACCGTCACTGAAGCCGCCTATGACACAGCAATGACATTTACCCAGACGCAGGACGTGCTCATGGTCGCAAAGGACCTCCTCGGGGGCCCCACAACGCGTATTGATGCGATTATCATGGCCATTGGAACCATGGGAGATCCCCTGACCCCGGAGGCAACGCTCGGCACAAACCTCGTAGGACCCGCTTTGCTCATCCTCAGCAGTCAACGGGTATTGGGCAGTCAGGGCTCCGGGTCCCTGATCGTCCTTTCCTCGGCTGCCGCGGTACGTCCCCGCGAGTCGATCTTGTTCTATGCGATGGCAAAACAAGGAATCGACACCCTGGCCCGGACCACCACCGAGTCGATGAAATCCCAGGGGGTCAGGACATTGATCGTCAGACCCGGATTCGTCTCCACGACGATGACCGCGCACCTGAGGCCACCGCCATTCTCATCAACGCCATCGGCCACCGCGCGCCACGTAGCCCGGGCCCTCAAAGGCCGAAAGGGTGTCATCTGGGTACCCGGTATCCTGCGCTGGGTGATTCTGACGCTCCGGTTCCTTCCGCGATCGCTGCTGCCTGGATCGCTGAGATGACTCCAGGACACTGGGCTTGAGATAAGTGGAGGCAGGGTGCGAATATCCCACCACGACTTACCCTAGAGCGCAGGGACAATAACGGACTTGGCATGGTGTGCCCCCCTGGGCTGATGTCGCCAAAAGGAACCGATTTTCCACGTGATCCGCCCCCCCCATTTCAAGACTGCGCTTGGTGTGCTGCCAAGGAAAACTGTCGGCATGCGAACGGCCGAACGATACGTTGAGGCGAGCTTGGCATACCTGGCGGGTCATGGATCTCCATTGCCTTAGCTTGCTATTTAACCTCTGGCGGAAAGTCTGTTGACTTTCCGCGCCTCAATCGGCGTGTCATGACACGATAAGCGGCCCTCGTTTCTCATGCTGTTTGATACCAACAAGACAGCAAAAGGACCGAGGGCCGTGGCGATGAGTATGCATGAATGTTCCGGTGAATCGCAAGCCTCCTGCCCCGAGCAGCAATTCGATGCGTTCCGGCAAAGCTACTACCACTGCCTCACCCGTAGGGCCGATGCGCTCTTCGAACTCACTGATGCATTGCTGTGTACCCAGGGGAAAGTCACCGACCTGGCCCACCTGTCCCTGGAACCCGAGCACCACCGCGGCTACGGCGCCCTGTATGACGCGGTGAACTCCGGGAACATCAACCACGCGGCACTGAAAACCCTCATCGGGGCGCTGCCCGTGCCCAAGATCCCGGGCCCCGATGGCCGGGAAGGAATCGTGCTGGCGGTGGACGTGTCGAACTGGCTGAGACCGGACGCCGGATGCAGCCCCGGGCGCGCGTTCTGCCATACCTACGCCCGTAACGGACAGGCACAAATGATTCCCGGATGGCCCTATTCCTTTGTTGCCGCACTGGAGCCGGGAGCCACCTCGTGGACCGCGCTGCTGGATATTGTCCGGCTGGAAGGTGGGCAGGATGCAAGTCTGGTGACGGCCAACCAGCTCCGTGAGGTGGTCGGTAGGCTGATCGCCGCCGGGCAGCAACAAACCAGCGATCCAGACATCCTGGTTCTCATGGATGCCGGCTATGACGTGGTGCGGTTGGCCTGGTTACTTAATGACCTGCCGGTGATCTTGGTGGGCCGGCTGCGTTCAAACCGGGTGTTTCATGCTCCGGCAGGTGAGCGCCGTGGCTCGACGAAGGGGCGTGGCCCTCGCCATGGGTCGAAGTTCGTACTCCGGGACCCTGATACCTATCCTGCCCCGGTATGCGCCTCGTCCATCGTTCTTCAGCGGTACGGGACAGTGGAGGTGGTCGCGTTCGAGCGCATGCACCCGAAGATCGATTCCCGCGGTGGGTTCAAGGACCACCAAGGTCACCTGCCGCTGATTGAGGGAACCGTGATCGGAGTCAGAGTTCAGTGTTTGCCGGGGAACCCGACGCCCAAGCCCTTGTGGCTGTGGGTCTCCCAGCCGATCCCCGACGACGAACGGGAAATGGATCATGGGTGGTCCATGTACCTGCGCCGCTTCGACTGGGAGCACACCTTTCGGTTCCTGAAACAAAACATGGGTTGGACCCGGCCCCACCTGCGGGAACCAGCCGCGGCTGATCGGTGGACCTGGATCGTGTTGGTCGCGCATACGTTGCTGCGTCTGGTGCGACCATTAGTCGTTGAGTGCCGGTTGCCGTGGCAGCAGTCAATGCCACTGTCACGTCTCACGCCAGGCAGGGTGCGGACGACCTATCGGCGGGTCTGCCAGAATGCGGTGCATCCGGCAAAACCGCCGATAGGCTCAACTACTGGTCCTGGGCGCCCCAAGGGCAGCCTGAATCGGGTCAAACCAGTGACCCAGCCAGTCGGGCTGGCCCACTACAAGGTTAAATAGCAAGCTTAGAAATCGCGCCAATAGGCGCCCAGTCCGAGACCAACAACCGACCCCCGCCACGTCATTAACCAACCCCGCGACGTCATTAACGAAAAGCAGGCACGGCTCCGTGTTAAACATGTTTTCGACCAAGAAAATATGCGATCCAGGAGAACCGTGCCTGCCCTTCCATCATTCCTCATCAAACCCCTCTGGACACAATTCAAGGCACTGATCCCACCCAAGGTTGATGCTCACCCACTGGGCTGCCACAAACCCCGCATCCCAGACCGGCTCGTCTTCGACAAGCTCATCCAGGTCCTCGTCCTCGGTGCCGCCTACGAAAAAATCTCCGACACCACCTGCTCGGCCACCACCATCCGACGACGCCGCGACGAATGGATCCACGCCGGGATCTTTGAACAACTCGAACAAATCGCCCTGGAATCCTACGACCGGATCGTGGGCATCGACTTCGAAGACCTCGCCGTGGACGGGTGCATCGTCAAGGCCCCCTGCGGCGGCGAGGCAGCCGGCCGATCCCCGGTAGACCGCGGCAAACAAGGAACCAAACGCTCCCTCCTGGTCGATGGCAAAGGCATCCCGCTGGGCACCGTGGTGGCACCGGCGAACCGACACGACTCCCCGCTACTACGCCCCACCCTGGAGAAACTCGCCCGCTTCGGATTCCACCTGCCACCAAAGATCACCGTGCACCTGGACGCCGGCTACGACTCCACCACGACCCGGGACCTGCTCGAGGAACTCGGCTGCGCGGGCGAGGTCGCCACCCAGGGCATCCCCTCACCGATCCAGGTCGGCAAACGGTGGGTGGTGGAACGCACCAACTCCTGGCACAACCGCGGATTCCGCAAACTGGCGATCTGCACCGAACGACGCACCACCGTCATCAACGCGTTCATCGCTTTGGCGAACAGTGTCATCGTGATCCGCCGACTCATCCGCGAAGCCTGGCTGACCCACCGCTGGGATGCCCGACCCCTCCGCTGCCCCTGAGCCTATTGGCGCAATTTCTTAGCGTTGCGATTCACACTCCCCGCGGAAAACACCAAAAAGCGTCCCGTTAAGCGTTCCTCAAAAGGGCTCCCCGGAACCGAAGCAGGAAGACTTGAAGCAGCCGGTCTTGAAGCGGCCGGTGACATCGGGTTCTACATTTCGACCCGCTGCTTCAAGCACGGGACCCCGGTCCCGGAATCCCCGCGCGGCCGGATCCCCTCGAACATGGGCGTGGTGGACCGGATGGCCAGGAAACTGAAGACTAGGCCGGGGCGGAAGATCTATGCAAGGCGCAAGGCGATCGTGGAACCGGTCTTCGGGCAAATCCACACCCGACAGGGCAAACACGTCCAACTCCGCGGCCTGGAAAAAGACGGTGCGGATTGGAAACTGTTGGCCGGGTGCCACAACCTGATGAAGCTGTTCGGCTACCGGACCCGAACCGCATAAAAGACGTGTGGTGGGGGCTGGATCCCTGCGGACCTTGCCCCGACCACAAGCCCAACGCGACTCCTGCACGGGAACGGAACTCGACTCCCTGCGGCTTCAGCGCAGAGCACGAAAACGGGCCTACGGCCTCACCAATACCGGTGAAGCACCCGAGTTCGGGAAACGACTACTGACCCAAGCTCCTAGCGGAGATTTCCATCCGAGAACTTCCTTTTGATCCCTTCACCGTATTGACCGTGTGTCCAACACTCTGGAGCGAGAACTGCGTCTCGAAGAATGTAATCATTCCGTAGCCGAGCCCGTGGCGGTCCATGGGGTCGCCGATGCTACAGTTTGGGCAAATATCGGTGGACTAGGGCGCGAACGAGATGAACGGAACCAGAATCCCAATGAGTGCGCGTGCTAGATCTCTCACCGTATTTACGCTTGTTGGCGGCCTGCTGGTCGCCGGGTTAGCCGGTTCCCCCGCACAGGCCGCCCCGCTACCGGAGGCCAGACAGGTGGTAGTGCCCGCCGCAGGCGGATCCAAACACGGCAATTTTGTTGTGCGTGAGGACAACTA
Source organism: Paeniglutamicibacter cryotolerans (assembly GCF_014190875.1). Taxonomy (NCBI): domain Bacteria; kingdom Bacillati; phylum Actinomycetota; class Actinomycetes; order Micrococcales; family Micrococcaceae; genus Paeniglutamicibacter; species Paeniglutamicibacter cryotolerans. The sequence continues at coordinate 71,709 of NZ_JACHVS010000005.1, forward strand.
CGGTTCAACACTTTTGTGGAGCCCCGATACGGCGTTGCCCATGGGTGGCGCCAGGCCCGAGTTGTTCCTCGACGGCAAACTCCTCGGTGCGCCTCTGGGCAAGGGTGGCACACTTACTCTGCGCGTCCCGGGCCTAAGAAATGCCAAAGCCCGCTCGCTCAGCGCCGTGAGCGGTGGCCGCGTGCTCGACGGCCCCACCCTGGCAACACCTGGCAGACCTGCTGCCGCCCAAACCCCTGCCTCCCTGCCGGCCCTGGTCAAGGTCGACCCGGGCAAGAAGGGCAAGTACGGCACCGAATCATTCACCTACACGCAGAAATCAATTAAACTCGACGGCTTCGCCACAAAATCCGAGATGAAGGCACAGGTGGTGGCCCCGAAGGGAGCCAAAGGCAAACGTCCGGTGGTGCTCATGCTGCATGGCCGGCACGGGACCTGCTATTCAGGCAGTGAAACCTACCTGGACTGGCCCTGCGCCGCTGGCAACAAGCCAATCCACAGCTACCGCGGGTACGCCACACAACAGCAGCTGCTTGCCAGCCAGGGATACATCACCGTCTCGATCTCAGCCAACAGCATCAACGCCCAAGATGCCGAGGTGGCCGATGCCGGTTCCGGGGCACGCGCAGAACTGGTCCGCACACACCTGAAGCAGTTAGCCGCCTGGAATAACGGCGCCGCGGCCACCGCCGACATCCAGCGCGTGTTGCGTGGCCACATGAACATGAAGCGGGTTATGACCGTGGGCCACAGCCGCGGCGGCGAGGGCGTAAACCGTGCTGCAGTGAAGGCTGGAAGCGGCGATCCGTTCAAGATTGTTGGTCAGGTGCTGATAGCCCCCACGGACTTTGGCCGACAGGTCGCCGTGGGAACGCCCACCACCGTGATCCTGCCATATTGCGACGGTGATGTTTCGGATCTTCAGGGCCAGCAATATGTTGACCAGGGCGCGCGCATTGCCACGGGCGATAACTCGCTGAAATCCTCGGTGCTGATGATGGGCGCCAACCACAACTACTTCAACAGCTACTGGACCCCCGGTGCCACGGGCGCGCCTGCGGATGATGACTGGGGAGACCCCTCGGATGCTGGTTGCGGGACCTCATCGAAGCAGCGCCTGAGTCCCGCTGACCAGCGCGCCGCCGGTGCCACCTACGTTGCCGCGGCCGCGCGGACCTTCCTGAGTACCGACACCAGCGCGATAAGCCTGCTCGACGGAACAGGTTCCCGGGCGGCTTCCGCCGGACCCGTCGTGGTGCATACCGCCGCGACCTGTGGCAAACGCCGGGCCGTCATCCGCCCCGATAGAACCACGAAATTCAGGGTGAAGGGGAACGCCAAGGCCGTACTCTGTGACGGCTTCTCGCTCGGCGACTTCGGCACCGCGCCATGTTCCGTGGACGGCGTTGGCGCCTCTCCACACTGGTTGCCCGTCAGCGGGTTAGAAACCCAGGCCCCCAGCCCGCAGGCTCTGCGCTTCAGCTGGACCAAGGCCGGGTCCAGCATGCAGCTCACCGCACCTCGCGATCTGGGCACTTACCGGAACATTGATCTGCGCGTGATCGCCGACCCCGCAGTTCGCAAACAGAACTTCACTCTGCTCCTGCGCGATACCTCCGGGCGCAGTGTGAACATCAAGCCCGTGGGTGAGCTCACGGACTTGCCGGCTGTTGGCGGAATGGTGCACTACTGGGGCCAGAACATGCGCTTCGTGATTCCCGCCAAGAGCAAGGTGGATGTCCGCAAGCTCGTTTCGCTGTCGCTGGTGGGGACCAGCGGTAAGGGCAAAATTTACCTGCTTGACGGGTTTGCCTCCTCCTCGGGGCTGCGTGCCTCGACGGCCAGCGCTACGAATGTCGCCCGATTCAACGTGAAGAACGCGGTCATCAAGGGTGACCCGAAACAGGCAGAACAGGTGGGGTACGTTTCGGTGCCCGTCAGCAACTCATTCACCCGCGCCGCCCGAGTCTGGATTGAGGTCAGTGACCTTTCCGCATACAGCGGCTATAGCGGGCGGGCCTACACGGTTCGCCCCGGACAGCGTGAAATCAAGGTGCCGGTCACGTTTGCCGGTGATGATGTCTACGTGGATGATTCCTATGAAGCTGGAAGTGGCTATGGAGTCACGGTGACGGCGCTGAGCAACGCGGTGACCGATCAATACACCGGATCCCTGGCCGTGAAGAGTGCGGCAGCGCGCCCGAAACTCTCGGTTGCTGAAACAGATGTCGTGGCCACGGCCGGCGGGATGGTTCGCTGGACTGTCGAACTCTCTGCACCGATGGGGCAGGACTACACGGGGTGGGCCATCGCGGTGAAGCCTAGGACGGCTGGCTCCGAACTCACGCTCGCATCGGCAGTGAGCAGATGGGTAGCCCTCACCATTCCCGGCGCAAGTCAGCAGCAAACATTTTCCCAGGCTGGAGTCGTCATGAACTTCATGATCCCGGCGTATTCTACGCGCGCGACTATCGAGGTGCCGATCCGATCGCTGGCCAAGCTGGGCAGCGGCCAGCAGCTGGAATTGCTGATCGAGGCTGATCGGAGATTCGTCATCAAGCCGATCACTCTGAGGGCGAAGGTGTTGCCGGGCGGCAGCCGATAGGGTGCGGGTGGCGCCCGGTGTAGCGGTCCGCTGACCGGGAGCCTGATTGCCACACCACCAGATCCGGCACCATCGTGGCGAGGTTCCAATAGCCACCGATTCGAGAGCCGGCCGGAGGCTTGATCGTCATGTTCGCTGGCGTTGCATTGTGCGTGAGCAGTACTGCTACTGAAATGAAGTTCACGCGCATCAGCACGCTGGGCGCAAAAAGTCTGCTTCGTTTGCGCCACAAAAGAAACCGTCGCCAGTTACGTTTCGCCGGGAGACAAATATGATGCGTGTAGCCTCCTTGCGGCTGGCCACACGAGCGGAGATGCGAAGTGCGTCTGACGGTCCGTGGGAATGCGCTTGATCGCGGCGAACCAACATGCAGGCAGCTTTGCCCGGCACCGCAAATAATGGGGCCTATCAAGTTGTTTGTGTAAATGACCTAGTCATCTAGTGTTTTTCAATATCTTGAAATGTTCCTTTAAGGCGAAAACGGGGTTCTAGCCCAGGTGCCCTTCCAGCCGTTCGGGGTAGGTCAGCACCAGGACCTGCAGGGCCTGGTTCCAGCCGGTGGTCTTCGCTCCCTCCAACAGGCGCCCGCCGGAAGAACGGGTGCCTTTCATGACCTTGGCCCACTCGGAAGCCCGCTTGTCCTCGATGTTGCAGATCGCCAGCCACAGCAGCTTCACCGCCGCCTGATCATTGGGAAAATGCCCGCGGTTCTTGGTGACCTTCCGCAGCTGGTAATTCAAGGATTAAATGGCGTTGGTCGTGTAAATGACCTTCCTCAAGGCCGGAGGGAACGCCAAGAACGGCGTGAAACGCTCCCACGCGCTCTCCCACGTCTTCACGGCCGCCGGGTCCTTCGTCCCCCACGCCCCGGCAGCGAACTCCTGAAGCGCCGCCTTCGCGGCGTCCTCGGTGGGCGCGGTGTAGATGGTGCGCAGCTCGGTGGCGACCTGTCGGCGGTCCGCGTAGGACACAAAACGCATGGAGGCACGGATCAGGTGCACCACGCAGGTCTGCACCGTGGCATAGGGCCAGGTCGCCTCGATGGCGTCGGGGAATCCGGTGAGCCCGTCACAGCACACGACCAGCACGTCTTGGACGCCGCGGTTGGCCAGTTCGGAGCAGACCTGGGCCTGCGAACTTCGCGCCCTCGGCCGCGGCGATCCAGATGCCCAGCACGTGTTTGATGCCTTCCAGGTCCACGCCGATGGCCAGATGCGCGGCCTTGTTCTTCACGTGGGCGCCATCGCGGACCTTGATCACGATCGCATCCAGATACATGATCGGGTAGATCGGATCCAGCGGGCGCCTCTGCCAGGCAAGGACCTCGTCAAGGATCTCGTCGGTGATCTTCGAGATCGTCTCCCGGGAGAGCTCGGTGCCCAGCGTGGAGGCCAGGTGGTTCTCGATGTCGCGTACCGTCATGCCCCCGGCGTACAGGCTCACGATCACGTCAGCCAGTTGCCCGGTATGCCGTGAACCCATGGGGACCAGGCATGGAATGAAGGTCCCGGCCCGGTCCCGCGGCACGGCCAGGTCGATGTCCCCGGCGCTGGTGGCCACCGTCTTGGGGTAGGACCCATTACGTGAATTCACGACGGACCGTCCGGCGTAGTCGTGTTTCTCGTAGCCCAAGTGTTCGGTGAGTTCGGTCTTCAGCCCGCGCTCCAGTCCGGCGCTGATCAGGTGCTGGATAAACCCGTTCTTGCCATCGAGTTCGATCTCGCCGCGGTCGATCTGGCCCATCAGCTCATCGAAGGCCCCTGAAGCCTTGAGCGCTTCCATGTTTCCCACCGCGGCCATCCGCTCGGCCGCCGCGGAGGCGTCTACTTTTACTGCCGGGTCCATGGTTTCAGCCACTGTCATTATTATGCTCCAAATCAGATGGTGACTATTTCATTTACACACTCCATCTGACACGCTCTGGTTCTGGTCGCCGGGTTGTTCACCAGCCACGTACCAGCGTTCAACCTCTGGAATCACAGTGAAAAGACTGACCTACCCAAAGAAAAGGGATCAGCAGCACCAGGGCCCAACTAGGATGGAGGGCACCTGATGAAAGAGGCATTCATGCGCGTATTACTCGTTGAGGACGAGAAGGAACTGGCCGAGACTCTGCGCCGCGGGCTCATCAATGAAGGATTCGTTGTAGACGTCGCCAACGAGGGGATCGGCGGGGCCTGGTTGGCACTGGAGAACCCCTACGACGTCGCGATCCTGGACATTATGCTTCCGGGTAAACACGGCTACCAGATCCTCAAGGATATCCGTGCCGCCAATATCTGGACACCGGTGCTCATGCTCACGGCCAAGGACGGTGAATACGATCAAACAGATGCTTTCGACCTCGGTGCTGATGACTATCTCACCAAGCCGTTTAGCTTCATGGTCCTGGTCGCCCGGCTTCGGGCTTTGATCCGCCGAGGCGCTCCGGAACGCCCGGTCAACCTCACCGTGGGAACACTTGTCTTGGATCCGGTACGTAGGAGTGTCAGCAGAGAAGGGACCACGGTGTCTTTGACTCCCAAGGAATACGCCATCCTCCACTATCTGATGCGTCGTCATGACGAGGTGGTTTCCAAGGCGGAAATTCTCGACAATGTCTGGGACTCCGCTTACGAGGGCAGCGACAATGTCGTGGAGGTATACATGGGATACCTGCGAAAAAAGATCGACGTTCCCTTCGGCAAAGCCACGCTATCTACCATTCGAGGCATGGGATATTGTTTGGTCTCCGATGACCGCTAGCCGCCGCCTCCCACCGCCATCAACACTCACCGGGGAAGAGGGCCAAATAAAGCAGCGACGTCATTGGGGGGTCCGCAAGAAGGTGGTTTTCGCCGCCATTGCGATCATGGCAGCTGTCTTGGTCGTGGCCGGTTTTACCTTGTTATTTGTGCTCCGCTCAACGTTGATCAGCAATGCCCGAAACCTGACAGTTCAACAACTTAGCAGTTTAGTTGAAACGATCCAGGGTGACGATGGCGAAGGCTACGCCGCCATGGTGCAGAATTCAGGGATCCAGTTCGCGCAGGTCCTTCGCGTCGATGGTACCGTCTTGGCTTCCTCGAACGATGCCAACCAAGGAATCCTCTACAAGGGTGCTGCCCTGGAACCCGGAGAAAGCTACTTTCCAAAGAATGCCGGCCTAGCCGGGATCTTGGACTTTGATGAGCACCTCATCGCCGCACAGGGCGTAGCCACTCCCGAGGGAAACGTTCTCGTGGTGGTGGGTGCGGATACGTCGATCGAGCGAGACGCGGTGGGTACCGTTGGATGGGTTCTGATAGCGGGAGTTCCACTTCTGGTGGTATTAGCTGGAACGCTGATGTGGTTCCTCATCGGGCGTGCCTTGTTGCCGGTGGAACGCATTCGCGAGACCGTTGCAGGAATCTCCCAAAAGAACCTGGACGATAGGGTTGCGTTGCCAAACACCGCTGATGAAATTGAACGGCTCGCACAAACCATGAACGCGATGCTGGACCGGCTGCAAAGGGCTGATGAATCACAACGCCGCTTCGTCACCGACGCCAGCCACGAGCTACGCAGTCCCTTGGCGACCCTCATGACTGGCTTGGAAGTCGCTGCTGCCGATACCACGGGCAAAACGTGGCTTGAAAGCTCAGACATGCTGCAAAACCAGACCCAACGCATGGGATACCTAGTGGTAGATCTGTTGACGTTGGCCAAGATCGACGATTCTGGCCTGCGTTTCCGCATGGAGGACGTGGACCTGGATGACGTACTAAACCAGGAAGCCCGTCGCATCCGGTCGGTATCGGACCACGTGGTGCAGACCGAAATGGTCCCGGTCAGGATGAAGGGGGATGCAAACCGCTTGGGTCAGGTCTTCCGCAACCTGGTGAACAATGCAGACCGCCATGCCGCCAGCATCATCCGAATCTCACTTTCCGCGCAGGATAGCCAAGTCAAAGTACGGGTTGAAAATGATGGCGATCGGATCCCCGCAGCTGACCGGGAACGCATTTTTGACCGGTTCGTACGTTTGGATGCCAGTCGCACCAGGGAACACGGTGGAAGCGGACTCGGTTTGGCCATCAGCAAGGAAATAATCCTCGCTCATGGTGGCACCATCCAGGTCAGCGAAAGCCCGCGGGGAATCACGTGCTTCCTCGTGGCGCTGCCCCTTGTCCCGCAAGAGCATCCGGTCGAGAAAAAGACTGCAAATAAGCTGTCCGCCCGCAATCCTGCAACGCGGTTCTTTTCCGGTACGCAGCGATCGCACGCAACGAATCAGGAGCGGAAAAGAACATGAGCGCGTTCCTGGATTCGATCATCTCCCTGCCCACTCCACTGGTGTATGTGATCGTGGGCGCTTTGACTTTTGGGGAAGCTGCCGCCTTCGTCGGATTGGTGCTGCCTGGTGAAACCGCCCTGTTTTTCGGGGGAGTGATCGCCAGCCAGGGAAACGTGAATCTGAGCATCATGCTGATGATCGCCATCGTGGCCGCGATCGCTGGGGACTCGGTGGGTTATGAGATCGGACGACGGTTTGGGCCGCGCCTCAAACGCAGCCGTGCAGGCCGGTTCGTGGGGGCGGAAAACTGGGCTAAAGGTGAGCAGTTTCTGGCCAAGCGCGGGGGCACCGCGGTTTTGCTCGGTCGGTGGGTCGGTCTGCTGCGTGCATTAGTCCCGGCCATCGCCGGAATGTCACGCATGCCCTACCGAACATTCTTGCTTTACAACAGCATCGGAGGAACGCTCTGGGCGGTCATTGTGGTGCTTTTGGGTTTCTTTGCCGGGCAGTCCTATAAGACGGTTGAAAAGTACTTGGGGAAGGCAAGCCTGATCTTCACGCTCATACTCACCGGGGCATTGCTGATCGCCTTGGTTGCTCGCTTTGCCCTGCGCAATCCTGGCCGCACCAAACAATGGGTCGACAGGATCATAGACTCCCGGCCCCTGGCTGCTCTCAAGACCAAAGCCGCGGCCTCGTACCCCCGGGCCGGCTCAGCAGCAAGGAAAAGCCGGTGGTTTCCTCTTGTCACTGCCGGGGGACGGGTGCGGGGTGTGCTCGCAGTGGGGATCATGGCGCTGGTCGGTAGCTATCACTGGATCAGCAATACCGCGGTGACCGGAAAAGTGCTGGGAAATATCGACGGTACGGTGGAGGCGTGGTTTCTGAGTCATCAAGATGACGAATTCACGGTTTTGATGCAGATCATCAACATCGCGGGGCACCCGGTGGTGGTTGTATCCGTGCTGGCGGGGTGCGTCTTTCTCACTCGTACGGGACCGGTCGTTCAACCGTGGTGTTTCGGTGTGTACTTATCTGGGGTTCTGCTGATGGCCACGGCGACCGGAATATGGGTCACTCATCTTGCAGGGCAGGGCACCCCCACCCGTGGGCAGGCCTTGGCCTTAGATTCAGCGATTGGTCAGCCTTTGATCTCCACCGCGCTACTGACCGGTGCCGCATGGCTTTTGCTTCGACGGTACTCCGCAAAGTGGCGCCGGGCAGTGCTTACCTTGACCGGGCTGGTCGCGATCGCCCCGTTGATAGCACTGAGTCATGTTTATCTTGGCCAGCAGAGTCCATCCGATGCGGTATTCGGCTGGCTGGCCGGGACCTTGTTCGCCGCTGCGGTTTCCGCATCGTGGCCGACCACTAAAATGGCTACTAGATCCAAGCCGGATTGCATGGTGGACTGAACCGTCCCGGAAATCATGCCGCCGTCTTGTGGGCGGCAGCGTCGGGTAACGAGCCGGAAATTTCAGCATAGTAGGTTCGCTCAAATTCCTCCGGGGATTGGTGTTCCAAAGTGGAATGCAAGCGCTCATTGTTGTACCAGTGAACCCAGTCGAAGACGACCTCAATCACGTCGGATTCAGTCTTCAGGGCCCCGGTTCGGAACGGTGAACCCTTGGCCACGGCTTCGTTCTTGAAGAGTCCCATCACGGTTTCGGCGGCCGCATTGTCGTACGCATCCCCGACGCTGCCGATCGAAGGGATCAGTCCCTCAATCTCCAGGGTGTCGGTGTAGCGGATCGAGGTGTACTGACTGCCCGCATCGCTGTGGTGCAGAAGTCCCTTGTCAACCGGCCTATTGGCGTTTTTTCGGCGCCATAGTGCCATCTTGAGGCACTGCTCCACGAAGGCGGTGTCCTTGACCGTGGAAGTTTCCCAACCGACGATGGCCCGCGAATACAGGTCGATCACCAACGCGACGTAAACGAACCCGGAATACACCGGGACGTAGGTGAAATCGGTGACCCAAATCCGGTTTGGCGCGCTGGCCTGGAAATTGCGGTTCAGCCGGTCCCCGGCGCGTTTTCCGTCCTTGCCGGGGATGGTGGTGCGGGTCTTACGCCCGCGAACCAGCCCGTTCATGCCTTCGTCTCGCATGAGCCGGTCCACGGTGTGTTTGGAGGCCTCAGGGAAGTCATTGCGGCGCAGCCACGCGGTCATCTTCCGCCGGCCGTAGAGGATTTCCGGCCGCGGCCGCCCCTTGGCGTCTGGGATGTTCAGTGCGCGTAACGTGTCGATGACCCTGGCGTCCTCGACCGCCCGCAGTGCCGGCAGTCGTGTTTTCCAGGCCCGGTAGGTCCGTGCGGCGACCTGCACGCCCTGCTCTCGCAGGACGGAACAGATCGACTCGACCGCATGGCCTTTGGCTCTCAGTTCGTCAATGAAACGGCAAATCAGCGGCGGCGAGGGTCGAGTTCCCTCGCGAAGAAAATCGATGCCGCTTTCAGGATCTCGTTGGCTTCCTTCAAGTCCCGGTTTTCGACCCGCAGCCGCTTGAGCTCATCGATCTCATCGGTGGTTGGGCCGTCCTTCTCGCCTGAGTCCACCTGGGATTGGACCACCCAACGGCGCAAGGACTCGGCGCCGACATCCAGCTTCGGGGCCAGTGCCTTGCATGCTGCGTAGAGCGATGGATATTCGGTGATTCGATCCAGGACCATGTTCACGGCACGGTCACGAACTTCGGCAGGGTATTTCTTGGGCATGGTTGCCATCTTTCTCAAAAAAGACAGCGGCATCAAACCCGGGACGGTTCAGACTAAGCAGTGTTGGGTACGTTCATGGAGCGTGTGGGGCGCTGTTTCTGAGTTATTGCGCAACAAAAGCCCGATCCGTCCCTTCAATGAAAGAAGAGCGAGGAAACCCGGTGCTCACTTATGTTGCCTACCCTTTGCAGCGGATTGCAGCTATTGTCCCGTGTTACAACGAGGAACAAACCATCGGGAAGGTAGTAGCTGACCTCATGCAAGCGGTGCCAGGGATGGTTGTCTATGTTTTCGATAACGCGAGTACCGATGAAACCTCGAGAGTTGCCACCGAGGCCGGGGCAGTTGTTCGTCATGAGTCCCGCAAAGGAAAAGGCAACGTCTTGCGGAGGGCATTTGCTGACATTGAAGCTGATGTTTATGTCACGATCGACGGCGATGACACCTACGAAGCCAGGGATCTGCCTCGAATGATTGAGACCCTGATTCAGGGCACTTATGACCATGTGCTCGGCGTCCGTGAAGACATCAGTGAAACGACTTCTTATCGTCCGGGGCATGAAATGGGAAATCTGCTATTCAATCGACTGGTCAGCTTTCTTTTCCATTCGCATGTTTCTGACATGCTTTCTGGCTATCGTGTCTTCTCTCGTAGATTCGTGAAGTCATTTCCAGCAATCTCCAAAGAATTTGAGATCGAGACCGAAATCACGGTTCATGTGATGGCACTTCGAATTCCTCAAATCGAGGAAAAAATCGGTTTTCGGGGTCGTCCGCCCGGCAGTGAAAGCAAACTCAACACCTTCTCCGATGGCCTGAAAATTCTCCGTGTTATCTTGCAGTTGTTACGACACGAACGACCTAATCTCTATTATGGAATAGTGGGTTCTCTGGCACTCATTTTATCCTTGGGGTTGGGCCTACCCGTTGTTTTTGAGTTCTTCGAAACGGGCCTGGTGCCTCGTTTTCCCACTGCTATAGCGTCTGCGGCACTCATGGGCATATCGATACTGGTAAGCAGTGTTGGAGTGCTCTTAGAGGGTGTCACGCATGCTCGTCGAGAAGCTGCTCGGCTAGCCTATCTTCGTCTGGACCCACCATCTAAAACACCGCGTCAGACTGCTATGTCCCATGGAAAAGCCAGAGCAGCGTGATGTCCAGCCATGCGAAAGAACTCATCGCTGAGCATGAGAATCGGCAAATTCCAGCAGGCTGGACGGGCAAGGACTTTGCGTGGATATTTGCTACCTCTTCGCTGGCGTGTTTGGGCAGCATCTTTATGTGGGCTGCAAATGCTCCCGGAAGAATGAGCAACGACTCGAGTTACCAACTTCGACAAGTTTTGGGTGAGGTGCCTCTCAACGATTGGCACCCAGTGATCATGACTCTCACCTGGCGTTCACTTTACGAAGCCACGGGACACATCGGTTCAATGGTTCTTGTCCAGATAATATTGGCCTTCTTAGCCAGTGCCCTCCTATCGATTTACCTGCATGACCTGACCCGACAGTGGAAAATTTCACTCCTTGGTGTGGGAATTGTTTCCCTGCCGCACGTGCTGACTTTTGTGGGTGTGATGTGGAAAGACACACAGATGATGATCGCACTATTCCTTGCCGTCGTGCTCATTCTTTTGGCTGATCGTTTCCGAAAGATTCGGGTTCCGCTACTTGCCCTTTCCCTGTTCTTTATGATCTATGGGGTGATGGTCAGGAAAAATGCTATTTTCGCAATCTTGCCATTGGTAGTTCTCCTCTTTGTCGTATGGCGGAACCAATCACGCTTCAGCATTTGGTTGACACACTCGAAAAAAAGGCAGCTAGTCGCCGCGGTTGCCGCGATTGCCTGTTTCGCTTTACTAACAGCGGCCACAAGTACAGTTCTCACTGCCGTTACGAAACCCTCTAAAGCAGGACAGCTTTCCCAGGTCTTTCTGGACGATGTCATCTTCACCATGTCTTCATCTGAGATCGAAAAGTCCAATGCTCCGGAAGCACTTAAAGCCAAGCTCGTTGCAGCACGGACGCTTTGCACGGAGAAGCACGCAATTTGGAACGCCTACTGGCAATGCTATGGACGTGGGGCAACAGGTCAACCATTTGAGGCGATCGCGAATCAAGAGGAACTTAAGGATCTTTGGCTGAATGGCGTAGCCACGAACCCCACCGGATATGTGGCTTATCATGCACAGACATTCGCACGATTCCTTTTCACGACGTCGCTTGTCTACCAAAAAGCTCCAAGTGTTGCTTCTGTTCCGCACGAATATCAAGTAAAGACCGGAAAAGCAGACAGCATCCTTACAGACTATGTGGTCAACTTTGGATACAAGATGTTTCCTTGGTTCTTTCATGGCTGGTTTTGGTTATTTTCATCGATCCTTCTATTCATGTTCGGTCGACGGGCCACATATGTCCGAACATCTGTTTTGGCTTTGACCAGCTCAGGCTTTCTTTATTTGGTCGGATATTTTCCCATTGTTCCGGCTTCCAACTACCGGTACTCGTATTGGGCGAGCCTGTCAGATGGAGTGTGTAAATGACCTAGTCACCATCTGATTCAGAGGACAATTATGACCGTGATAGAACGCAAAAAACCGGCAGGGAAAGTAGACGCCTCGGCAGCGGCCGAGCGCATGGCCGCCGTCGGGAACATGGAAGAACTCAAGGCCTCGGGGGCCTTCGATGAGCTGATGGGCCAGATCGACCGCGGCGAGATCGAACTCGATGGCAAGGACGGGTTCATCCAGCACCTGATCCGGGCCGGTCTGGAACGGGGCCTGAAGACCGAATTGACCGAGCACCTGGGCTACGAGAAGCACGAGTACGCCGGCCGCGAGGTCACGAACTCCCGCAACGGTTCCTACCCCAAGACGGTGTCCACCAGCGCCGGGGACATCGACCTGGCAGTACCGCGGGACCGGGCCGGGACCTTCGTCCCGCGCCTGGTTCCCAAGGGCACCCGGCATACCGGGCAGCTGGCGGACATGATCGTGAGCCTCTATGCCGGGGGCATGACGGTGCGGGACATCGAACACCACCTGGCCTCCACCCTGGGCACCGAACTCTCGCGCGAGACGATCTCGAAGATCACCGACGAGATCCTTGACGAGGTCATCGCCTGGCAGAACCGCCCCTTGGATCCGATCTACCCGATCATGTACCTGGATGCGATCGTGATCAAGGTCCGCGACGGCGCGCACGTGAAGAACAAGGCCGCGCACATCGCCGTGGGCGTGGACATGGACGGGATCAAGCACGTGCTGGGGATCTGGATCGCCGCGGCCGAGGGCGCGAAGTTCTGGGCGCAGGTCTGCTCCGAGCTGGCCAACCGCGGGGTGAAGGACGTGCTGATCGTCTGCTGCGACGGGCTCACCGGTTTCCCCGAGGCCATCGAGGCGACGTGGCCCCACGCGACGGTGCAGACCTGCGTGGTGCACCTGATCCGTTCTTCGATGCGTTTCGTTTCCTACGCAGACCGGCAGAAGGTCGCCGCCCAGCTGCGGCTCATCTACACGGCCCCGAACGAGGAAGCCGCCGGTGCGGCCCTGAAGGAGTTCAGCGACGGCGAGTGGGGCACCAGGTATCCGGCGGCGGTGAAGACGTGGCAGAGCGCCTGGGAGCGTTTCACCCCGTTCCTCGCGTTTCCCCCTGCCTTGAGGAAGGTCATTTATACGACCAATGCCATCGAGTCGTTGAATTTCCAACTTCGAAAAGTCACCAAGAACCGTGGTCACTTCCCTAACGACGCGGCCGCGGTGAAGCTGCTGTGGTTGGCGATCTGCAACATCGAGGACAAGCGCGCCATCGAACGTGCCAAGGTCCGGGCCGGCACCCGGGCCTCCAGCGGACGCCTCCTGGAGGGGGCCAAGACCACCGGTTGGAACCAGGCCCTGCAGTACCTGTGCCTGACCTATCCCGAACGCGTGGAAGCCTACCTGGATTAGAATCGAATCTTCGCCTTAAAGGGCCTCAAGGATTAGAGCAAGAAACACTATCTGACTAGTTCATTTACACAGACAACTTGACAGGCCCTATTGGGCGGCTCTGGCAGTGACCGTATCAGCGGTGCTCCTCGTGGCAGATCGATATTTGGTTCGGCGCAATGTCTGGGTGCAGGGATCCGCGGTGGGCAGATGTGGCATACCCGCTACGGACGTGCAGTCTTAGCCCTGATCCACCGATGAGAATCCTTGAGTTCTAGTGATCGTTGCAACACCCCCGAATCCCTCGGGAGATGCAACAACGATGAACACCGCACCCTCACCATCAAATAATGCTTCCTTAAGGGGAAAAACAGCCGCCACACCCCCGGCCCCGGCTAAGCCTTGATCCACCGATCCACCGATCCACCGATCCGCCCCCGGTCGTCGTCTGCTGACGACGGACGGGGGCGGTTTCGTTTTTGGGCACGGGAAGGGCGCCAGCCTCTCTGCCGGCGGGTGTTCCACGATGGTTTCCTGGTTGCGCCGCAGAGGGCTCGGTGAACGGTTCTAGGCGATTTGGGGTGGGGCGTGCACGGAAGTGAAGAGCCGTTCCCCTTCGGTTTCCCAGGGCCAATCCAGCGGAAGCCGGAGCTTGGTTTTCCGGTTCTCCTGACTGAGATGTGGGTCGGGGAAAGCATGGTACGAAAAAGCATGGGCAACCCCGGTAGGTTTGGAAGTTCTCACACCAACAGACCTACACGGAGTCACCCATGCGAGCTTCCACTCTACTGAACCGCGTCTTCACATTCACCGGCGCCACGGTCACCGCCGTGGATTACCCCGGCCACGGACCGGTCACCGCCACCGTCAAACTCACCGCCCGCACGAAACTTTCCTGTCCGCACTGCCCCTTCAGCACCACCGCCAGCTATGACACCCGCTGGAACGCATCCTCTTGGCGGCACCTGGACACCGCCGGAACACCAATGATCCTGAAGATGCTGCGCCGGCGCCTACGCTGCCCCGCCCACGGAGTCGTGGTTCAGGCCGTGCCCTTCGCTCGCCATGGCTCCCGGTTCACCCGTGACTTCGAGGACCTGGTCGCTTGGCTGGTGACCCGTATGGACAAGTCCAGCGTCTCCGCTTTCACCCGGATTGCCTGGCGCACCGTGGGGGCGATCTGCGAACGCGTGGTCGCGGACCAGCTCGATGCCTCCCGCTTCGGGAACCTGGTGAACCTGGGCGTGGATGAAATCTCCTGGCGTAAGCACCACAACTACCTCACCCTGGTTTCGGACCATGAAACCTCCACCATCCTCTGGGGATCAGCCGGGAAGAACGCCGCGACGTTGGATAAGTTCTTCTCCGAGATCGGCCCCGAAAATACCGCGAACATTCAGGCGGTAAGCATGGACATGGGGGCCGCGTTCATCAAGTCAGTGAAGGCCAACGCACCGAACGCTGCCATCTGCATCGACCCGTTCCATGTGGTCCAGCTTGGCACCAAGGCCCTGGAAACCGTACGCCGGGCCCACTGGCAGCGTGCCCGGTCCCTGCCGGATCAGGCGTTTGCGAAGAAGTATCAGGGCAACCGCTACGCCCTGCTGAAAAACCCCGGAACTCTCACCCCCACGCAACAAGAAACCTTGGAACAGCTGCGTGAGGACGGCGGGACACTCTGGGAGGGATATCTGCTCAAGGAGTCCCTGCGCGAGGTCTTTGCCGGGGACCTGGAACCTGAGGTGGTGATGGCGATGATCCAGTCCTGGTGCGATGCGGCCACCACCAGCGGGTTGGGGCCGTTCATGAAGGCCGGGGCAACCCTGCGCGGGCACATCGACGGGGTCCATGCCGCGGTGACCCGCGGGCTGTCCAATGGGAAGCACGAGGGCCTGAACAATAAGATCCGCACCATGACCCGCCGCTCCTACGGATTCCACAGTCCCGAGGCCGCGTTGGCGTTGATCATGCTCGCCTGCGGACCGGTGGAAGTCAGGCTCCCGTACAAGAGATAACGGGACCCACACTCACGTCAGGAGAACCGGTTTTCCTGGCACTGCGCGCGATGCGCGCCGGAACCTGGATGAGCTTGCGCCGGACCGTTGCGCTCCTGGCCTTGGCGAAGGTGCCGCCGGCCAGGATTCCGGTGGCGCGGGTGAGGTTGTAGGCGATGGCCGCGGCCACCAGCCAGGCACTATTGGCGCCGAAGTGCCCGGAGGGCATATGGGCCAGTGCGCTGTCCTTCAAATCTGCGTTGACCTGCTCGATGACCGCGTGTTGGCGGTGGGCCTTGTCCGCCGCGACGGTGTCCAGGACCCCGTGGTCCACGGTGGTGAAGAACGCGTGGAAACGGTGGCTGTCAAAGAGGGTGCCTTGCCCGGCGGCCTTCTTCGGGTTCAGTTCCGGGATCCGGCGCACCACCAGGCGCCCGGGAACCCGTTCGGCTTTCTTGCGGGAGGTGAACGCGGTGAAGCCGGTTTCGGCGACCTCGGCGCTGGAGACCAAAACCCCGGTGGATTCCTCAAGGATCGCATCGGTGTAGTGGATGGTCTCCCAGGCATCCTCCGGGATCGTGGCGATCGCCCGCTTCACGGCCGGGTCCATGCGCACCGTCACCGAGACCTGCGCGCCCGCCTTCAAGGCCGCCGATACCGGCCCGTGGCCGTAGTAGGCGGAGTCGAAACGGCACAACACCTTCGATCCGGGTTGGCAACGTGTGAGCGTGCCCAGTGCCTCGGTGACGAACTTCTTGGCTCCGCGGGCGGAGTTGGCTGCGCCCTTGCGCAGGCGTTGGGCGGCAATGAACGGCACCGCGTCCTTCGTGGATGCTGTGGCCAGCAAGGCGTTGAGCCCGCGCACCCCGGAATATCCGTAGCCCGAGCCCTGCTTCTGGTAGCCGTGGACCTCGATGATGGTGTCATCGACGTCGAGGTAAACGTAGTCATCAGCGGCAACATCACCCAGCAGTGGGGCCTTGCGGTTCAGGCTCACTAGGAACCTGGAGGCCACGGCATCGAGCTGGCGTACGTGCCCGAAGGTGAAGGAGCGCAGGAAGGACCCCAGGGTGGAGGGGGCATAGCAGGCGGTGAAGACCTTTTTCATGGCTCCGTGCCGCAACAGGGCCATATCGTCAATGGAGTCGGCGCCGGCCACCATCCCGGCCACGAGGGAAGCAATCTTTAACCCGGGGTTGGCACCTTTGTCGGTGGGCACGCTGAGCCATTGGTCAGTCAGTTCATGCAGGCCTGAGTCCCGGGCCAGGACCATGGCCGGCAGCAACCCGGCGGTGGACACGAGGTTTGGTTCGTCGAAGGAAACTGACACGGCGGAGGGATTGTGGGAAACTTGCATCTACGAGATGTCCTTCATTTCAGGAATGTTGCTACTGTCGCAAGTTCAATTTTCCCTGATACCTTGAGTTCTAGTGATCGTTGCAACACCCCCGAATCCCTCGGGAGATGCAACAACGATGAACACCGCACCCTCACCATCAAATAATGCTTCCTTAAGGGGAAAAACAGCCTCCACACCCCCGGCCCCGGCTAAGCGCTCCAACCGGCGCCACACACCCCAAGATAAGACCGCGTTCTTCGAGGCGCTGGACCGTCTGGGCACCATCGCGGCCGCAGCCCGGGAACTGGGCTTCAACCGTGCCACTTGCACCATGTGGTCCCGCACCACTGCCCAGCCCCCGGGACAGGAATACACCCCCGCGCAGCGCGAGGAGTTCTTCGTCCTGCACGACCGCCTGAACAACGTCGCCGATGCTGCACGGCAGCTGGGGATCAACGTCCAAACTGCATTCAACTGGGCCTATTCCATCAAGGCGGTCACCCGCAGGCCCCAGCGCGCCCTGAGCGCCAGAGAACAGGAACTCAAACCCTTGCGCGAGGGGTTCCTCACCGCACTGGCGCGCGTGGGAAGCGTCACCGTCGCCGCCCGGGAGGTGGGCGTGGAACCCAGCCAAGGCGCCAGTTGGGCCAGGGCCGCCGGGATCCGCAACATCCCCCGGCTCTCGGGTCAACGCGATCAATACTTGGCACTACGCCGTGAGGGCATGCCCCAGAAGACAGCCGTAGCCGCCACGGGCGCAGAGCGGAAGAATGCAGCCCGCTGGGAACAGGCACTGATGCCGGTCATAGATCGTCTTGATACCCCAAACCTTTCATCAGACGCGTATAAACAGGAGGTGACCACACTCGTCTGCGAAACACCTGCGCTCGAAACCTGCTTGCCCGTTTTAGGGGTTCGGGTGCCCGATTCACCGGCCAGCCTCGACCCCGGGAACCTGGAACCTGCGCTGATCCCCGAGATTCCATTGGAGGTCCTCGAAGCCACGATCAGTACCCGCTACCTGTCGCTGCCCGAGCGCGAAACGATTCGGGACATGCTCCAAGCCGGTGCCTCGCAGCGGGCCATCGCCCGGGAGCTGGGGCGTAGCCCCAGCTCGATTGGCCGGGAGATCAAGCGCAACTCCCACCCTGTGTTGGGATACCGCCCCTACACCGCCCAGCGAACCTCCACCGCCCAGCGCCAGCGGCCCAAGCCCAGTAAGCTGGCAGCGCCGGGAGAACTGCGTGATTACGTGCTTGCCAAGCTACGTAAGCACTGGTCCCCGGAGCAGATTTCGAACTTGTTGATCAAGGAGTTCCCCGATGACCCCTCTATGCGCGTGAGCCACGAAACGATCTATCAGGCCCTCTATCTTCAGGCCCGTGGTGGGCTAAGCCTGGAGGTGAAATCGGCCCTGCGTACCGGGCGCACCCGACGCAAAAAGCACAAGAATCCCCGGGAGCGTACGGAGCGTTTCCGGGATCCAATGGTCAATATTTCTGAGCGCCCGGCAGAGGTTGAGGACCGTGCCGTGCCCGGGCATTGGGAAGGGGACCTGATCATCGGGGCGCACAGTGGCTCGGCGATCGGGACCCTGGTGGAACGCACCACCCGCTACGTGATGCTGATACATCTACCGGTGGATCACACGGCCGCATCGGTGCGTGACGGGCTCATCGAAGCAATGCTCACCCTGCCCGAACACTTGCGTGGTTCGCTGACGTGGGATCAGGGGTCGGAGATGGCCAAACACCTGGCTTTCAGCGTCGCGACCGACATGGATGTCTACTTCTGCGATCCACATAGTCCCTGGCAGCGCGGGTCCAATGAGAACACCAACGGGCTGCTGCGTCAGTACTTCCCCAAGAGCACCGATTTAGGTGTTTATGGGCTGGAGGATCTGGAGCATGTCGCCCAGGAACTCAACAGCCGGCCACGTAAAACGCTGGATTGGGACACCCCGGCCGAGCGTCTACGTGATTTACTGGTCACCACGTAACCACCGGTGTTGCATCGACCCCTAGAATTCGCCGCGCGGATATTCAAGGAATTGTCCATCAGAGGTTAAATCTCAAGATAAGGAAGAACAATGAAAACACTCATCAAGGTACTGGGAACTGTCACTTCGGTTGTGGCTGGACTGATCGGTACGAAAATTATCAGTGCCATATGGAGGGGGGCCACGGGTGAGAAGCCTCCCTCGCCAGCCAACCCGGAAATTCAACAACGGGCCACCATCGGCAAGGTGCTCAGTTTTGCTATCGTTTCCGGTGCAAGCGCTGCCGTCATTCAGGCTGTCACTAAGCGTTGGACCCAAAAATTGGCCGAAAAGAAGTAGCACTCGCGCCATGACACAGGGGGCTCCGAGAGGTCAACTTGGGCCTCCTATGACGATCCGTTGATCATCCGGGCTCTTGCCCTAGGTGCGTGGGTCGGTAGTCGGGTGCCGGGCTCAAATGATTCTTAAAACGCCGAGGAATTAACCAGGGCCGCAAAGGGGTCGCTGGAAGAATGAGGGGTATGAACTCCCCTTCTTCTTCCATCCCGCAGGACGGCTTGTTCGACGCATCCCTGGTGGAGCGCCTCGAGCCCGTTGATGACGGGCTGATGGATGCCAACGGCGGGGAGCGGAAGCGGTTCAGGGCCTTTGAACCCGATGCGGTGATGCTGGTGCCACCCTCCCTGGAGGAGTGGCTGCCCGAGGGGCACCTGGCCCGGTTCATCGCCGAACTGGTCGAGAACGAGCTGGACCTGACCCGGTTCTACGCCTCCCACAAAAAGGCCAAGGGCCAGCCGCCGTACGACCCACGGCTGATGCTGCGCATCGTGCTCTACGGCTACTGCACCGGGGTCCGCTCCTCCCGCCAGCTGGAGCGCGCATGCACGGACGTGGTGGCGTTGCGCTGGCTGGCCGCCCAACAGGCCCCGGATTTCCGATCCATCGGCCGCTTCCGCCAACGCCACCTGGCCGCCTTGGCCAACGTGTTCCTGCAGGCGCTAGAACTCTGCCGGGCCGCGGGCATGGTCAAACTCGGGATGGTCGCGCTGGACGGAACGAAGCTGCGGGCCAACGCCTCTCGGCACAAGGCGATGTCCTACGCGCGGCTGACCGAAAAGCAGAAGGTCCTGGCCCAGGAGATCAGCGATCTGATGGCGGAGGCCAAGACCGTGGACGAGTCCGAGGACGCGAAGTTCGGTCCCGGTAAGCGCGGGGACGAGCTGCCGGTGGAACTGGCCAACCGGCAGGCCCGGTCCAAGGCCATGGCCGCCGCACGGGCTTCCTTGGAGCAGGAGGCCGCGGACAAGGCACGGGTAGAAGCCGAAGAGAAGGCCGCCAAGCGCGGGGATGACGATGATGAGATCACCGGTGCCGGTGACACCGCGGCCCGGGAATCGGAACCGAGGCCCACGGCGCAACGGAATTTCACGGATCCCCAAGCGCGGATCATGAAGACCGCCGACGGGTCCTATCACTATTGCTATAACGCGCAGGCGGTGGTGGACGCCGGGCATCAGGTCATTGTTGCCGCCGAGTTGGGCCAAGGGGCCAACGATTACGGACAGCTGGTCCCCATGGTCGAGCGGGTCCAGGAAAACCTGGGCATGATGCCCAAAACGTTGAGCGCCGATGCCGGGTACTGCTCGAAGGCGAACCTGGTGGAGGCGGGGCGGATGGAGGCGGAGCATGGGACCGGGTTCTTCATCTCCACCGCCCGGGTGAAGCACTCCACCCCGATCCCGGAGTCCCCGCGGGGCCGGATCCCGGCCAACGCCACCTTGGGTGAGCGGATGGCCCGGAAGCTGAAGACCAAGCCCGGCAAGAAGATCTACTCGCGCCGGAAGGTCATCGTGGAACCGGTGTTCGGGCAGATCAAAACCCGTCAGGGTAAGCACTTGTTGTTGCGCGGACTTCAGAACGCGCAGGCGGAGTGGAAGTTGTTGGCGGCAGGGCATAACCTGCTCAAGTTGCATGCGTTCCGGGCCCAGGGTGCCGGATAGCCAGGGTCGGAGGTGGGCCCTGGCGCTGCGCGCCAGAACCCACTGGTCCGGTTTGAGGGCCCCGGGGAAGGGCGGATGCGCCCGAAGGCCTTTTTCTCCGTGGTGTGACCCTGCGGCGGCCGGGCCGGGCCGGTATTCCTTCGTGTGTGGTGCCGTTGGTCAAACGACTACCGACCCACGCACCTAGCCTGCAAGATGCTGATCCGCCGGTCAAGGACATGCGAAGGTTCGCCCCTGGATGGATCTGAAGCTGAATGTCGTGAAACCGCATCCAGCTCCGCCGGGGCCATCCGGTGAGGCTTTATCCGTGAACCTCCCCACTAGATGCAAGAGCCCACCAGAACCAGCGCTTGAAGCAAAATGGCAGCCCACATGTGGAGCGTGGCTGGAATCCCACCCCGGTACCGGGGCTGCTCTTGCGGCACACACGAGGCAGCCCAATGTGCTCCACAATCAACTCATCAACAGAGACTAACCCCGAGAGTTGAATTGGGGACTCCTGTTCGGTGAAGTAGTTAGCTGAGCTGTACAGAATTACATGGCTAGCTTCTTGACATGGGACAAGTCGAGGATCGCGCCGGTCTGTGTCGATCTGCGACTCTCAAGTCGAAGGTCCAGATCGTGCATGACCAAACCCGCGAGGTCCTTTAAGTTGGCTGTGTCGCTCTCTGACATCGTCCGCGAACTGACGTCGAGTATGCACAAGGTTCCCAGGTTGTGTCCCTCCTTAGTCGTCAAGGGGGCTCCGGCGTAGAATCCAAGTCCGAGCTCCCCTGTCACTAGGGGATTGGAAAGCGTCCGTGGGTCTTCAGCTGCGTTTTCCACCACCCAGACCTCACCCTGCAGAATAGCTGATGCACACAGTCCCGGATCCCGGTCGATTTCCTCAACCTCAGTCCCGTGATGAGACTTAAACCAAATGCGGTCGTGGTCAACGATACTGACGATAGCTATCGGGACGTTGAAGACTCGGGCTGCAAGGGCAGTGATGGTATCAAAGGCACCATCGGGGGGTGTGTCTAAAATTGCGTACTCAGCCACCGCGGCCATGCGTGCCGGTTCGTCATCTGAAATCAGAGAGGGATCGATTTTGCGTCGCCCCCTTGCCTGAGACGCTAGGTCAAACAAAGCCAAAGACACTTCCAAAGCGCTGGGCCGTTCTTCCGGAATGCCAGCAGTCATGGCGGCTAAGAGTTTCTTCCAGTCCTGATCCAAGTCCTCAGGGATAGCTGGATCGTGGAGGAGCCGGGCAACCCCGCTCTGTAGTGGATCCCCAGGAAACGCGCGTTTGCCAGTGAGGCACTCCAGCAATACCAGCCCAAGCGAGTACACATCGCTGGCCGCAGTAACGGCTTCGGCGCGAGCCTGCTCAGGACTCAGATAGGCCGCAGTCCCCGAGAATCCGCCCTCGGCGCCCCCCTGCCGCCCTGAAATGAGGGCAATACCGAAATCGGTTAGCTTCGCGCGCATCCGTGAGGCATCTTGGTAGTAGTCAAAGACCATGACGTTACCTGGTTTGACGTCGCGGTGGATCACGCCATTGCCATGGATATAAGCCAGAGCGTCCGCGAGATCATGCCCAATCTGTGCTGTGTGACGATGACTGAGTGGTCCTTGCGCCAAATGCTGTTTTAAATCCGGCCCATTGATCAGCTCCATCACCAGATAGACATGCGGCTCATCGGGGTGCGCACGTTCGATTCCGGCATCCAAGAGAATAACCAAGGCATGATGTTGCAGACCTGCAAGTATTTTCACTTCAGCAGCAGCCGCACCGGCACTTTGCTCGCTACCGCCTGGTTTTGTGAGGATCTTGACTGCCACGTCTCGTCCCAGGAATTCGTCCCGACCGCGGTGCACCGTGGCGGTGGCTCCGGTTCCGATGCGCTCCAGCACCCGGTATCTACCGTCCAGAATGGTGTCATCGTGTTGGGCACCATATGTCATCATTGAGTAAACTTATCATTTTGCGTCGATCACTAATGCCAGCTACTTATTTCGGGAGCCGGACATCGATCGCTATCTTTCGCGTTCGGGACTGCCCTCTCGACCGCGCGGCTACCGATGTTTTCTATGCTTCCCCGCCGGAATCAAAGACAAGAACAATTTCTGGGGCCATCTCAATGAGGCAGACTTCCAGATGCCTGATACGCACCGGGACCCAAAACGAGAAGCAGCTAATTTGGGCGAAACTATCAAAGGCTCCCTTTCACAGATGCGGTGACGGAGTAGTCACACCTACGCGATCATCAACACGAGCACCAGAGCCCGTTCATGTTGCGAAGCCTTCCCCGTCACCAAGCCGGGAATGGACAGGGCCACCGCTTGGATCCAGAGGAATACCACCGGTGAGATCCTGGCAGCCATCGAGGGAACAAACTCCTACGGGTCCTCCATCCGACACGCTCTCGTCGTTGAGGGGATACGGGTGGTTGAGGTGAAACCGCCAAGGAAAAAGGATCGGCATGGTGTCGGGAAAAACGACCAAATTGACGCGGTCGCCGCCGCGATGAGTGTTCTGGGGCAAGAGACCGATTCGTTGCTTCACCCCCGCCAGGACGGGGAACGGGCCGCCATCGGCGTGCTCTTGACCGCCCGGCGCCGGGTGGATCGCCAGCGCACCGCGAACCGTAATGCCTTGAACGCTTTGGTGCGGCAGATTGATTTGGGCGTTGATGCCCGCCACGCGTTGATCGAGGCTCAGATCAGGGAAATCAGTGGTTGGCGTGCGCGCGAACGTGACACCGTTGACCAGCGAGTCGCCCGGGCCGAAGCCATCGATCTGGCCAAAGCCATTGGGGCCGGACGGTCCCGCTTGAAAGCAATAGAGGTCGAGTTGGTTGACCTTGACGTGTTGCTGGCCCCGGGGTTGCAGGACCAATTTGGGATGGGACCAATAACGGTGGGGATTATCCTGGCCGCATACTCACACCTCGGTCGTCTGCGTTCCGAAGCAGCCTTCGCAGCCCTGGCCGGCGTCTCACCGCTTCAAGCGTCCTTCGGCAACACCAAGCGCCACCGGCTTAACCGCGGAGGCGACCGGCAGCTGAACCTGGCCTTGGACATCATTGCCAAGGCCCGGATCAGGGGAGATGAGAAAACCAAGGCCTACGTTGAACGACGGACCTCGGAAGGGCTGAGCTACCGTGAGATCAAACGATGCCTGAAACGATTCCTTGCCCGTTCAATATTCCGGCAACTCGAACAGTTTGGGGCTTGATTTAATCCATAAAAGGGTCCGGTGGGCCGTCCCGTCGGCAGCTGGGCCCCGCTTGGGATGGTTCACAGTTCGGCCAGCGGGGTGTCGAGCATCCAGGCCAGTGATGAGCCGTCTACCTGCCCGTCTCGCAGGGCCTTGAGGTGTTCCTCGAGCAAGGATTGCGGAATGCGCGGTGATCGGTATGCTCGGGCACGGGGCCGGCTGAGGCAATCGGGGACCTGATGTGCCAAGAGTTGCAGCGTTCCTTCGTCCGCATGAACCAAGGCCGGGCCGGGGCGTATCCCCAGGGAGTTCAGGCGCGCGGCTAGTGCCTTGGCCGAGATCCCACTTTCCCACAGGAAACGGGCTAATTCATTGGGTGTTTGCCGGTTCCAATCCATGCCGCGCATTCGTTCGACCGGCAATAACAGGGCGAAGGCGAAGTAGTCAGCCCAGGTGGTCAGGCTCGGGCGGCGCCGACCGATGGCAACCGCACTTCCGCAGAGCAGGTATCCCAACTCCCGCGCCAAGACAAGGTTCCCCTGGAACCAGGCACCGGTCCCCCGAACCACGATGTAGGAAACTGATCCGCTGTTCATCGAACGGGCGTCGAAAGCAGGCCCCTCGGCCACGATAAAGACTCCCAGTCCGTAGGCGGCTTCGATGGCCGCCGGGAGGTCGTGAATGAACGGTTGACCGAATCGTTCCGATAACAGGGCCGCGACTGAATCTGCCGCGTCCTCCGGAGAGGTCTCCGGGGCGAACACCGGCAACGGAGGAGTCTCGAGCCCGATTTCGCGATACGCCGCAGCGGGAAAGGCCACCGTTTCGGCGATCCGGTCTCGGCTTTCCTCGCGCTGTTCAGCAGTTTTCCCGGATTCGTAGGATGGATCTCCGATACCGGTGATCAGCCAGGGAAGGGAGACACCTAGTATCGCAGCGAGGCGCGCCAGCTCTGCGGCACTGAATTTGCGTTGACCACTTAGTGACCGGCTGAGCGCATCGCTTCCCATCCCCACCGCCCGCGCCAAGGCGGCTTGGTTCATCGTGATCCGGCTGGACCCGATCGCATCCTTCACCCGCATCCCGGTTTGGTTCATGGTCCCCCGATTCATCCTCGTTATCGACATTTTCCCAACGTCGAATCCATCCAGTACAGCATTGTCTCGGGCGCACTGTTCCAAGCATTGCTCAGCAGGAGGACCGGTGTAAAGATGAATCATATACACAGGGGAACACTTCGAAAAGGAGCATTCACCGTGCCCCATACAACTACCGAACCCCCAGCGGGGCCGGGACGCGAACACAGAGAAAGCCATCAATTCCACAGTTCCCCGATCAGCCCACCCGATGACACCCCAACCTGTTACACATGCCACAGTTCGGATTTCTTGGTCTTTGAGAGTGCTACCGCTTCCATCGATGCTGGCGCAGAGCACCCGACACGATGGGACGTCACCTACTGGTGCGGCAAGTGCGGTTCCTTTTACGGACACGCCACGCGGATCCCGCCCACACAGCCGTGGTTAATCGCTTCAGCTTACGAAGCCCCGGTGTATACCCATTGTGGACGGCCCATGCAGCAGGGTCCAGCGGAAGGCACCGCCCCAACCGATATAGAGGTCGGACAAATCCTGCGCTGCGACTGCGGTTTCCACTACCTTTCCCCACTGCTTCCGCCAGAGGGCTGATGCGCTCCGGACCCGGCTTTGCGAACACCGGGAAAAGGCACCTGTCGCTTCATTCCCGTTCAACCCACATCTCTTGAGGAGCAACCCAATGAAAGACCTCCCCGCGGCCCGCGGCCCGCTCAGCGAAGTCTTGCGGGAAAGCCTCCTGCGCAACGACCTACCCTTGGCCATGGAAGCTTTGGAGGAGCAGGCCGCAGCAGCATTGCTCGGCACCGCTGACATTCTTTTCGATGAGGATCTGCAGATTTCGCTGTTCATCCTCTACGAGCTGCATTACTCGGGCTTTAGCTCACTCATCGACTGGTGGGAATGGCATCCGCCGCTTTTGGGATTGCGCGCACGCCTTGAGGAGGCTTTGGAGAACCGATTGTACGGCGGTATCGGGACACTACCGCGTCCGGAACCAGGCGCAGGTGCTGTCGCCGAGGCACTCTTCGGGCTCATGGCCGGGGATGGTGGGCCCTCGGTCTCCTCCTACGTGTCCCGTCACGCTACCGAGGAGCAGACCCGCGAATTTCTGA
Organism: Paeniglutamicibacter cryotolerans; assembly: GCF_014190875.1. Taxonomy (NCBI): domain Bacteria; kingdom Bacillati; phylum Actinomycetota; class Actinomycetes; order Micrococcales; family Micrococcaceae; genus Paeniglutamicibacter; species Paeniglutamicibacter cryotolerans. The sequence continues at coordinate 97,954 of NZ_JACHVS010000005.1, forward strand.
TCCACAAATCGGTCTATCAACTCAAGGAAGCCGACCCGCACACGTGGGCCATTCCCCGGCTCCGGGGTCGAGCAAAGTCAGCCATGGTGGAAATCCAAACCGATGAATATGGTGGCGGAATTCCGGGCAAGATGCACTCGGAACTCTTTGCCCACACCATGCAGGGGCTGGGACTCGATCCGGAGTTCGGCGCCTATATCGACTCCGTACCAGCCATCACCCTCTGCTCAGTGAATGTGATGTCGCTCTTCGGCTTGCATCGTCGGCACCGCGGAGCCATCTGTGGGCACTTGGCCGCCTATGAGATCACCTCTTCGATCCCCAACGCCAAATACGCCCGCGGATTGCGTCGACTCGGTTTCACGTCCCCGGTCACCGACTATTTCGACGAGCATGTAGAGGCCGACGCGGTCCACGAGCAGATTGCGGCCAGGGACATGGCCGGCGCTCTGATCGAGCAAGACCCCACCGTGGCCTCTAATGTATTCTTCGGTGCGGCAACGGTCCGCTTCCTCGATGCCTTGGTCGGACGTTGGCAACTCGACGCATGGAAGGCTGGCACCAGTTCGCTGCGCCTGGCCTCGAAAGTGGCGGCATGAGCGCATCGGGCGGGGCCAGCATCACCGTGTGCCCACATGGCCCCCTGCTGGTCAGGGGAAATTTTGAGCTCCTCGACGGCGAAGGGCTTCCGGTACCCACACACCGCGGAACCATCGCATTGTGCCGTTGCGGAGGATCCGGGCTCAAACCTTTATGCGACGGCTCCCACAAGATGATCAAGCCCACCGCGGGCTCCGAGGTAGCCTCTCCCAAGGTCCCCACCACCCCGGGCGCGAATCACACCATCAACCACAGCCCTGATCAGGAGAACACCATGGATCATTCCGCGAATCAAAATACGTCCACTGCAACGCCTTCACCCTCGGCTGACGCCCAGAAGATGAAAACCGAAGCCACCTCCCGGGACCATGTTTCGGACCCCTCGCTCTCGGATGAAACCGGGCATGACTGGAGCGGCGAGGGCGGGGCCACCGAGCAGGGTCCGGCCACCGGCACCGAAGCATCCCCAGCCGCCCTGTGACCTATGCCCCCCACCGGGCCATCCCCGTTGCGCGGCACCACGGTTCCTTTTCGTATCCGTCCGCCCACAATGTAAAGGTCACGTGATGCGGACCTTTGGCATTGAAGAAGAGTTCTTCCTGATCGATCCGGGTACTAGCATGCCTATCCTGCCAGATGCCGAAACAGCCCGGATTTTATATGGGGTCGAAGGCGGCGGTAGCAACACCACCGCGGAGTTCTTGGCCTGTCAGGTGGAAAGTGCCACACCGGTCTGTGTGGAAGCCGCTGAGGCTCTGGCTTCGTTGCGCGGATACCGCAAGGAGCTGGCCAGGACGGCTCGTGAGCTGAATCTCCTGCCGGTGGGGGTGGGAACCCCGCCACTGATTCCGGTAGGCAGCGCGGTCATCACTGATCAGGAACGGTACCGCAATATCAATGCGTTCCTGCCGGGCATCGGCGCCGAACAGTATGTCGGCGGGCTGCACATCCATGTTTCGATTCCCGATGCCGATACCGGGGTGCACGTGTTGAACTCACTGCGACCCTGGCTGCCGGTCCTCTCGGCTCTGGGTGCCAATTCGCCATTCTGGAGGGGTGGTGATTCGGGTTTTGCCTCCTGGCGCAGCATCCAGTACCGAAAGTGGTCGGTGCAGGGCATCCAACCGCATTTCCTGGATGCGGCTGATTACCATCGGCGGCTCGCCTTCATGTTATCTTCGGACGTGGTTCTGGACGCCGGACACATCGGATGGGCCGCACGCCTGTCCGGGCGCTACCCGACCGTGGAAATACGGATGGTCGATGCCCAGATGCGACCAGAGGATTCCCTCTTGATCGCACTGCTGGCTCGAGCCTTGGTCGATACGGCCCTTCACCGTCCCGAAGATCCCTCTATTCCCGCCCCGGAGGCCCTGGACCTGGCCTATTGGCAGGGCGCCAAACACGGCATGACGGGCAATCAGCTTGATCCCAGATCCGGCGGCGGCACGGTCAGCACGGACCATCGCGTCTCTTCCCTACTGGAATACGTCGTGAGAGCCCTAGAGGACAATGGCGATCGGGAACTAGTGGAAGCGGGCTTGGCCCGGATCAAGAGCGAGGGCAACGGTGCCATCCGCCAGCGTCGCAGCTTCGCCGAGGGAGGCTTCGACCGGGTACTTGCCGATGCCGCCACCGAGGTGAGTGCCTGATCCCCGGCTCTCCATGACCCGGGTGAATGCCCGGCTCGAGGGCGAGGATGAAACATGGATCGTGTGGCACGCATCCCAAGCACCTTCACGCGACCCTGACCAGTTCAACGCTCAAAGGCGGTGCCGGGACCTGGGACATGACTGTTAACCCGGTCGTTTCCCAGATAGCAGCCCGAAAGGGAGGCAGGATGCGGCAGGCAAAGCGGACAGCAAGGAGGTCTCTCCGAAGAAATTGGTGCCTCTGGGTGCTGACATGTTCTAAAAAAGGTTGAGCAGGTAACCGTGAAGCGTCAACACGTGGAAACCACGGATCGGGAGCATCTCACGTCGGGTCGCCGGAACGGGGTTCACCTATATCTCGGCCAACGGCAGGCGCATCGGCTCGCAATAAATCCTTCAGCGGATTCGGTCCCTCTCCATACACCCGGCCTGGACAGATACCGGGATCGCTGCGCATACCAACGCTCACATCCTGGTGACAGGGGTCGACGCTGCTGAATGCACGCACGACATCTACCACCAACACTGGCCAGAAGTCCGTTGACAGCGAGAAATTCACCCGTTGGCTGGCTTTCGCTACTCGGCTCCCGACGATCCGGTGAGCCGTGACCTGGGACCTGCGCCAACAGGACGACGGGCGCAGACTGGCCATGGCTGCGGCGGTCCGGCTGATGGAGCGGGTCGGGCTGAGGGTGGGCGGCGCGTCCTACGAAGAGCATAACGGTTCCTTCAACGCATCGACCCTCCAACGCCGACACCTCCGCAGGGAAGCCGGGTGATCCGCCTGACGTTTCGGAAGGAAATCAGCCGGCACCTGGAACATCCGGCTCACCGATCTGCTGCTGGAAGACTACTTCTTCTCCATCCCCCGATCCCTCGTTCTGGGCCGGCGATCTGCTACTGCGTGTCTTCTGAGCGGAAAAGGCAAGGGAAGCCGGTATCTGACACCGATATCAATGGATACCCCTCGCGGAAATCACCGGGCCCGGCTTCACCACTAAGGCCTTTCGCACCTGGGCGGGGTCGGTAGTTGCTGCGCGATCCCTCGCGTGGGGGCTTCGCTGCGGATCAACATCTCCGGAGGCTGTCAGCACCGCTCTCAAAGAAGCCGCTGCTTGGTTGCACCATGCTCTGCCGTTGCCCGGGACTCCTCCGCAAACCCCAATGCCGTTCCGTTAAGAATCTGAAACCGTCGTCAAGTCGGCGCGTCGCCGAGCAGAAATAAGTGTGGCTCCTGTTTGAGTACTTCGGTCCTCCAAGACTGATCCACCCGCACGGGAGCCACCATGTTCGATGCTGCCATCAATCACGCCCCGGGGGTATTCGCCCCCGGTAACCTCGGGGAACTCACCGGTGTGGCCCCGTTCGAGATGGTTGACGCCGCACTGGAAGCGGCGGGCGGCAAGGAACACCGAATACGTAGGCTTCCATCCCGGGTGGTGGTTTACTTGCTGCTCGCCGGGGCGTTGTTCGCCGACCAGTGCTGGAAACAGGTCTACTCCCGCCTGGTTTCGGGGCTCTCAGTGCCGGGGAAAATCCCGGCAGCCTCGGCATTGAGCCAGGCCATGCACCGCGTGGGCCCGGCCGCGCTACGCGAGTTGTTCACCCTGCTCAAGGGACCGGCGGTCAGTAAGCAGAAGCATGAAACCCGCTTAGCCGGCCGCCTGGTCCTGGCCATCGACGGCACCCAAATTGCCGTGCCCGACACCGACGCCAACCGGGCCTCCTACCCCAAACCCCGCGGCGGACCCAACGGGGAAGCCGGGTATCCGATGATCCGGTTGGTCGCGGTCCTCACCGCGGGAACCCGCATGCTCATCGAGGCGGCCTTCGGCACCGATGCCGTGGGAGAGCTGACCTACGTCCACCAACTCACCTCGTGCCTGCGCCCGGGCATGGTGTTGCTCGGGGACCGGAACTTCGCCACCTACAGGTTCTTCGCCGCGGTCGCCCACACGGGGGCGGTTTTCCTCTTCCGTGCCAAGACCGGGGCCAACGCCATGATATTGCCGGTCCTGGAACGCCTGCCCGACGGCTCCTACCTCTCCAAGGCTGCGGGGCAGCCGGTGCGGGTCGTTGACGCGGTCTTGACACTCACCACCCGGGCCGCGACCCGGGAGAGCGGCTACCGTTTGGTCACCACGATCCTTGACCCACGCCAGGCCCCGGCCGAGGCGCTGGTGCGGCTCTACCACCGGCGGTGGAAGATTGAAACTGCGTATTGCGAACTGGAATCACAGATCCTGGGCGGGCGGGTGCTGCGCGGGCGGCACCCCGGAGCCGTTGCCCAGGAAACGTGGGCGTTGCTGGTTTGCTACCAGGTGCTGCGCACCGCAATCAGTGATGTGACACTGCAGGATTCCTTGGCTGATCCCCACCGCTTGTCTTTCAGCATCGCCTTGAGAACCGCTCGTGACCAGGTCATCCATGCCCAAGGAATCCTGGCCGGGGCCACCGTTGACTGGGTGGGGCACATCGGGGCAGCGGTCCTGGCTGAACCACTGCCCGCGAAGCGAAGACGCACGCGGGTGCGGGTGGGTTAAACGGGCGATTTCCAAATACCGGGCCAAGGAACGGAACCTCGACCGGAGAACCTACGCCGCGACACTCAGTACGCAGATCTTGACAGCGGACCCCTGATCCTTAACCGAACGGCATTGCCCCTAAGGCTCATCAGCTGCCCGGTACCCGTATCGAAAAATACCATCGGACCCCAGCGGGTTTAGCAACATCCCATTGAATACGAGGACTGGAAAAGTTCGTCCATCTGTGGGGACCAAGCCCCGCGGGCATCGTCTCTGCTCAGCACGTGGGCCCCACCTCAACTGGAGGTAGCGGTGCCAGGCCTGCTGCAACGTGTAGTGCCGGTGGGGTGTACGTCCTGGAGGAACCTAGCCCGGTCCCGTTGGCATCAGGCCCTGCGCCCGGATGATTCCCTCATGGATCCTGGTTTTGTCGGTGGGCGCGGCACACGGTCGTTGCAACTCCCCGTGATCCGGGTGTTGCAACGACCATGAGAACTCAAGTTGCACCGATAGTTCCGACACTACTGTGTGAGGTGGTCCCTCGCCGTCTGGCCCTGTTTCTTGATGTCGGTGGCGGCATCGATCGTCTCGGATTTGATGGTCTCCACCGACCCCACGGCCGTTTCCCGTACGGATTGGACGGCGTGCTCGACCGGCTCTTTGAGCTGTTCGACTATTTCTCGCGCGGCATCGGAGATTTCACTGGTCAGTGGTTCGGCGCGTTCCACCAACGAGGAGGCCAGATCCTTCTCCTTCTCACTGGGCGGAATCAAGGAAGAAACCAAAAGACCGACTCCGAACGCAATGAGGCCTGCTGCGACCGGGTTGCCCTTCGTCCGTGCCGTCAGCCGATCCGGTGCCTCCTGGACGGAGCTCCCTAAGTCGTGAGCGGCAGAACGGGTGGTTGAACCCGCATCCTGGGCACTGCCCATGACAGCGTCCTTGACTCCGCGCAACGACTGGCGGACCCTGGTGCTCTGGCGGTGGGCGATGCTTGCGGGGCTGACCTTATCGGCCAATGCGTCCACATCGGCACCCAGATGACCGCGGGTACGTTCGATATCCGAACGAATTTCATCTGGCGTTTGGCTCATGGCGTTTCCTCATTTGGCTTGAACGTGGGTGGAATTTTCTTCAGGGTGTCCGCAGTTTGGGGTAGGCCCTTGACCGAATGCATTTCGCGCCGGGCCACCAGTGCCAGCACGGCCCCGATTACCGCCCAAATCACGGCAACGATGACCGCAGCCCATCCGTAGCCGACCCACAGAGCCAACCCGAACATGGAGCCAAGCGAAAGGAAAAGCAAGACAAAGTGTGCGGCCAGCCCAGCGCCGGCATACATGCCCGCCCCTTTACCGGCCGAGGACGCCGTCTCTTTGAGTTCGGCCTTGGCCAGTTCCAGTTCCTGACGCATCAGGGTCGAGACATTTCGGGTCAGGTCCCCGAAAAGCTCGCCCAAGCTGCTGTTGGCCGCTCGCGCTTCTGCCGTTGATGGGCCGGGATCTGGGTCCCTGGTGCCTTGATATTCGGTCATGAGTCCAAGGACCCCCGTCCCGGACCGGCTTTCCGCGAAGGATCAAGGTCAAGCCCGGGAATTCCTCCGATCCCCCCAACGCCACCGGTGCTAACCTCCGGACTACTTCCCAGACCACTGTCAGGATAACGCGGGGCCGGCGTTTCGGGTCCTACCGACGAGCTCTCATCCCTTTCGGGAGTGGAGGTGCGTTGAGTAGATGCTCCGCCGTGGGAATCATCCGCTGCGGCACCGGCCACCCCGCGAGCAAACCTGCCCACCAGAAGCCCAGCACCGGCAGCGATGGCCAAAAAGGCCCCTGGTCGTTGCCGAGCATAGCTCTTGACCTCTTCAAGGAGCGATCCGGGGTCACGATCCGTGAGCCATTCTGCAGCGTCACCTGTGCGATGGGCGGCCTGCCTCACCAGCGAAACCGCGGTTCCCTGATTACCGGAAGACTCGACCATGGCTTGGAGTTCGTTGCTGATAAGGCGCAGGTTCTGAGCAATCTTCTCCTGCTGGATACCTGCCTGCTCGCGTAAATCGGTGCTGAGCTCATTCAAGAGGTCGGTGGCCTGGTGTTTTACTTCTTCGGTCACGTTCCCGGCTTGCTCCTGAGCCGTTCCCGCCACTTGCCGCGCTGCGTCAAGCCCCTGCCTGCCCAGCTCGCTGGCTTCAGCCTTGACGTCCGGCATTGTTCCCGAATCACCGGAGTCGGAGGAAAGGGCCGAAACGCCGGAGGTTGGTTGCGGTCGCACGTGAAGATCCTGAGGGTCCTCAGTGCCATGTCCCGGAATTGGCGAGACCCGCAGAAGGCCAGGAGGCTCAGCGACCTGTGAAACCGGTGGCAAGGCGGAAGGCGCAGCCACCTGAGAAACCGGCGGCAGGACGGAAGGCTCAGCGACCTGTGAAACAGGACGTGCTTGGCCACTGCCGTCTGGGAGCGGGACCGTGGGGTCCAAGGGGTCAGGCTCGTGGCGGGCCTTTGGTGGATCAGGTGTAAATTCGTTGGTCATGAGCTTCCCTCTGATCGTTTAACCGATGATCTATTTGTTTGTGGGGATCCGCTGGACCATGCGGTATCCGGGGTGGGTTCGACGGCCGCCCCTCACCGGGCCGGTGGCTTTGTGCCCGGAGTGAGCGGTTCGGCTCTCCTGTCCGGGCGAGGAACGGTGATGCTCTTTGGCCCGAGTGGATGAAATCCGGGGCGAGGCGGTGCGCGCAAATCTGTCGTTGGTTGCTCGCACTGATGGTGCTTCTGAACCCCAAGCCATCCTGATTCCGCTCCCTATCTGCTTAGCATCCGGGGTCTCGTGAAAGCCTTGACCCTTCGCCGGTCCGGCGGCCTGAACCAAAGCCAACCACCACGTGTTCCACCACACAACCCTCCCGGTCGACCGCACCCGGAAACATCTGTTTCGGACACAGAGACTGTTGTGAAAAACCCAATAGAAAATGTCGTAATGGTCAGCAAAGTCGAAATATTGGGCCGTGAGCCTTGTCCCCGTGGAATGGCGGTGTTTGGCTAGTACTACAGGCTCGGCAGCCTCTGCGGACAGTGGTCTTAAGGCGTTTGCCAGCTGATAGGAGACTCATTATCTGCTTATCTGCGGGAACCGCGGCCTGATCTGGGAATCATTTAAACGGTAAACAATCGAATAAACGGTAAACAATCGAAGGAGAACATCATGGGTCTCGGAGACAAGATGGGCAACAAAGCGCAGGAAGCCGCTGGCAAAGTGAAGGAAAAGGCCGGCCAGGCGAGCGACAACGAGAAGCTGCAGGCCGATGGTGCCAAGGATCAGGCTTCGGCCAAGGCCAAGCAGGCAGGCGAACATCTAAAGGACGCGGCCAAGGACGTCACCGGGCAGTAACCGCTAGGCACGGCCATCCCACCGGGGAGCCGCCCCCTGAATAGGAGGTCTTACGCCGCCACACCTGGCGTAGGACCTCCTATATGCGTTGCGGGGCAGCCGGTGCGGGTCGTTGACGCGGTCTTGACACTCACCACCCGGGCCGCGACCCGGGAGAGCGGCTACCGTTTGGTCACCACGATCCTTGACCCACGCCAGGCCCCGGCCGAGGCGCTGGTGCGGCTCTACCACCGGCGGTGGAAGATTGAAACTGCGTATTGCGAACTGGAATCACAGATCCTGGGCGGGCGGGTGCTGCGCGGGCGGCACCCCGGAGCCGTTGCCCAGGAAACGTGGGCGTTGCTGGTTTGCTACCAGGTGCTGCGCACCGCAATCAGTGATGTGACACTGCAGGATTCCTTGGCTGATCCCCACCGCTTGTCTTTCAGCATCGCCTTGAGAACCGCTCGTGACCAGGTCATCCATGCCCAAGGAATCCTGGCCGGGGCCACCGTTGACTGGGTGGGGCACATCGGGGCAGCGGTCCTGGCTGAACCACTGCCCGCGAAGCGAAGACGCACGCGGGTGCGGGTGGGTTAAACGGGCGATTTCCAAATACCGGGCCAAGGAACGGAACCTCGACCGGAGAACCTACGCCGCGACACTCAGTACGCAGATCTTGACAGCGGACCCCTGATCCTTAACCGAACGGCATTGCCCCTAAGGCTCATCAGCTGCCCGGTACCCGTATCGAAAAATACCATCGGACCCCAGCGGGTTTAGCAACATCCCATTGAATACGAGGACTGGAAAAGTTCGTCCATCTGTGGGGACCAAGCCCCGCGGGCATCGTCTCTGCTCAGCACGTGGGCCCCACCTCAACTGGAGGTAGCGGTGCCAGGCCTGCTGCAACGTGTAGTGCCGGTTGGATTTCATCGATCTGACGATCCCGGGGAAATCTGGTTGAGCGAACCCGGCCGAGACGTTCTTCCTGCCATCGGGAAACAGCCGCTCCAGCTGCTCCCGGTTCATTCCCGCAGCCTGGGCTGCGGTGATCGAGTGGGCGTGGACGGTCTTCTTCACCAGGGAAACCTCCCGGCGTGAACATCCCACCGTCTCGACAATTGCACTGTAACTTCTGTGTTCGAGCACCAACGCCATGATCGCGCCGTAATCAGCCATGAAAGGACCTCTCCGTCGAAGCCGACAGCACCCGATGGGCCGTCGGCTTCTTCAGCGGACCATGTTTCATTCCGGAGCGGTACCACCTAGCCGAAATGAACGGTACCGGGTGCCCGGACTGACCGTACCATCAGGCCGTGCTCGCCAAAGTAACGACCGTTACACCTTTTGATTGTGACACAGAATGTTGAGTGGGTCCTCGTCCTTCTGCAAATCCCCTCCGAACCCTCCAGGTACCGGGTCGCCGTCTGGCGGCAACTGCGTAAGACAGGCGCCGTGCCCCCTCTCCGCCGGGGTTTGGGCCCTGCCTGCGGGCCTGGGGTTTCAAGCGGAACTCGAATGCGCCAGGGAGCTGTGCAGCAACGGAGGTGGCACGTTTGCCATCATTGATGCCTCACCGCGCGATGAAGAGTCCAGGGCCGTCATCGTGGGCGCTTTCCAAGCGGTGCGGGTTGATGAATGGACCGAGTTCCTGGCCAATTGCGGCAAGTTCGAGGACGAGACCGCCCGGGAAGTAGCCAAGAAGAAGTTCACGTTCGCCGAGCTGGAGGAAGAAGAACAGAGCCTGGACCGGTTACGGGGCTGGTATCGGGATTTGAAGAAACGTGATGTCCTGGAGCTGCCCGAGGCAAAAGCCGCCGAGGAACGGTTGCAAGCCTGTGTGATCGTGCTGGAGCAGCACGCCGAACGGGTTTATGCCGCCGTCCACTCAACATCGCAGCGAGATGCCCCGGAACCGGGACAAGTGACCCAGGAACTGGAAGTACCCCGGGAATGAGCCGGCCAGGTAGTAGTGAGCTCTCACGCGTAGGATTTTACGCCGATACATGAGACTGTTCTTCGCAGAACCAGCCGCTGGCCCTGAGCCGTTGAAAGGGTTCCCGGAATAATCACGGTCCGCATATCGAAGGCAAGGGCCGAGACAGCGCACGGCCGTAAATATCTGCCACGGTGTCCAGAGGAACACCGACGAGAGGGGTACCCATGACGGGAGCATCCGAATCGTGGACACTGATAAATCGGACCACCACCCAGCCTTTTCTAACCAGCCCGGGGGGTATGGATGCTGATCCCGGTGGAAGTGCTATTTGTTGTGGTCATGGGCTCAACTGCCGTGAGGCAATCTTGGAGTGCTGCCACCATTCCGGCGCTTCTGCTTGTTGCAGCGACGGTTCCCGTGCTGGTCGAGCCTGGAGCCACAAGCCGATTCCCAGCGTGGGTGCATGGATTTTACCTTTCGTTCCTGCTTGCCGGACCGTTCGCCGGGGCCCAACTAGGGTTCTATGGGCGTTGGGAGCGCTGGGAGCGCTGGGAGCGCTGGGACAAAGTTGTACACACATCCTCCGGGCTTTTGGTCGGATACGCCACGATATTCGCTCTGGGAGTCATCAGCAGACGGCAGAATATTGGTCTTCCACCGGTCCTGCTGGTGGGCGGCATCCTCGCCACCGGCGGTTTCATTGCCGCAATGTGGGAGATCGCTGAGTTCAGTAGCGAGCATCTTCTAGGCACCCGCGCCCAGAACGGCAATTTGGAAGACACCATGACGGACATCATCTGCGGCATCGCCGGGGCCACCGCTGTAAGTATCGCGATGAGCCTGCACCTCAAAGGCCACCGCTTCCCCTTGATCGTCTCGCTTCTCCAAGAGCGTGATTTCAGATTCAAGCTTTCCCGAAACGGAGAGCTAGAACTTTGAACTGGTGGGAGACGTTGCTGGGATTCCTTGCCGGGCTGATTGCCATGTATTTGGTGTTGCTGTTTACTCTCTGGATCTATGTCCGACACCACCCAGAGACAATAAGCCTGAAAGAGGCCTTACGCCTGCTACCGGATGTGCTGCGGGTGATTCGGCGCATGGCCGCCGATAAGTCGGTGCCCGGAAGCGTCCGCATAAAACTCATCATGCTGCTGGTCTACTTACTCTTCCCGCTGGATCTCGTCCCGGACTTCTTGCCCGTCATCGGTCATGCTGATGACCTCATCATTCTGGCGATGACGCTTCGCGCGGTGATCCGTTCCGCCGGACCAGCCGCGTTACGTCAACACTGGCCCGGGACCCCTGCCGGACTGGCAATCATTGAAAAACTCGCAGGACTACCCCCGAATTCGAACGAATGATGAAGAGCCCATCGATGCTGAGGGACTTCAGAGTGCAGATAGGTCCTGGTGCCCCCTACGGGCATTACGGGTACCGGAGCCTGAGTCCCGCCAGCGGGTCCAGAGTCGGAGCAGCTTAAAGCACAATGATGGTTTAGAGGCTTTGCCTGGGTAGCGTTCCGCAGCAGACACCCTACCGCGATACCCAAGCCTGACCATCCCGGCAGCTTCATACGCCGTTTTCCACAGTGCCTGCACGGGGATTCCCGGATTTGGGGACAGGTGTAACCGGCTTCTGATACGCAGGTCGCCAGGAGCCATGTGCACCAACCTGCCACATGCTTCACAGTCATCTTCATTGCCAGCGCAGCGCAGGTGCCGAACCGAACCCGTGGTGCCCATTTCGCCTTCCCTGGTTCGTCGCACACTGCTGAGCAGCACGTCACTTATCGGCAACCGAGACGATCATGACCCGTGCACGCCACCGGAGCCGAAGCGATTCCGCGGCACCGCATCGGCACCGGCAACCTGGCAGCGGTTCACGCGACGATCCGCAGTACCATCATGTTCCACCAAGCCCCCGATCATCCCCGCTGCCAGCGCACCGGTATCGGTGGGAACACCCACCGATACCGGTGCGGGCCGGCAGCGGACCCTCTATTTCCTGCACATGCGCCAACGCAGCTACTGCGGTGAACCCTCGCTTTCTTGTGGTGGACCACCCGGGCCGCGAGCTGGGGCGCACCCCCTGTGCTGCTCGGGCCATCCGGAGCATGGCGCCCCAGGATGGGGTGACGAGGCATGGTTGCTCCTGAAGTGCACGCAATCAGGAGCGCCGGAAATGCTGGCGCTCCTGGCCGCGCTAATCGAGAGAACCCTCATCAAGTAGCGCGGCGCCAATCGCCTTGCCCACGAAGGTACCGAGCTCGCGCGCAGTCCAGTTGCGGCCCAGCATCAGCTTCTCGCAAACCTCGGGGGCCGTGTAGAACCACATGATATCTGCGGCAAACTCCGCGGTGATGCCCGTGGCGAGCAGATTACGGTCCACCATGTGGCGGGCGTTGTGCAGCATGCGCTCATACCGATCCTGATCGATTTCCACCAGCAGCCTGGCCATTTGCTCGTCCTGGGCTGCGGCATCTCGAATGAGCGTGCGAATGGGGGCGGCCAGCGGTCCGATCTCCGCAGTGAACATGCCCAGGGCAAGGAGAAGCCCCCTGCCATCAGTTGCTTCAGCCTGCAGGAGGTCGGAGCGCTGTTCGGCTGACACCGGACCTACTCCCAGCAAGCCCTCGTTGTAGATGTCGCGAAGCAGACGGGCCTTGGAGCCGAAGGTTTTATAGATGGTCTCGGTGGAAACAACGGCCTCTGCGGCGATCGCCGCAATGGTGGTCCCGACGTATCCAGATGCGAGAAACAATGTGCGCGCCGAGTCAAGGATGGCTTGGCGTTTGTGTTCGGCACCCTGCCGGCGTGCGGAAGAATCGTAGGGGCGCGATGTCTTGACCGGCAATGCCATGGGGCGTAACCTCCAAATTAGATACAGGTAAGTGTAACTAATTTCTTGGGAGGTTCTCCATGGCTATCTCCGCCGCTTTAGACCGGGAGGCCCTGTCGGTCGTTGAAAAGTTGCGAGATGCTACCAACGCCCACGATCTCGAGGCCATTGTTGCCCAGTTCTCCCCCGCCTACATCAACCAGACCCCGGCTCATCCCTCCCGCGGCTTCACCGGCCCCCACCAGGTCCGGGAAAACTGGAGGCGCATCCTTAACGCCGTCCCGGACCTCCGCGCCCACATCATCCGCTGCGCCACTTCTGGGGCTACCGTCTGGAGCGAATGGGAAATGGTTGGTACCCGGCTGGACGGACAGCCCCACCGGATGGTGGGCATCGTTGTCTTTACCGTCGACACCGGGCTCATTACGGAGGCAACGTTCTACCTTGAGCCTGTCCAAGACCGGGCCGGAACCGTGTCTGCGGCCGTTGGATCCCTCCTCGGTGACCTCGCGCCGTCCAGCGAGCCGGCCCCTTCGGAGGGAAAACCGTCATGATTTTGCTGACCGGCGGGACCGGGACCGTGGGCAGGGAGCTGGTCCGCCTCCTGCAGGATTCCGGGCAGCCGCATCGGGTCTTGACCCGTAGCCTCGAGAGCGCACGTCGCTTGGAAGCAGCCGGCTCCCCGGCGGTGGTGGGGGATGTCCAGCATTCACCGGATCTTGCCGCTGCCGTCTGCGGCTGCGACATGATCATTTCCGCCATGACGGGCTTCGGGCCCTCCTCGGGCAGTTCTCCTGCCGTCGTTGACCGCGATGGAAACCTGAACTTGATCCGCGCCGCACAGGATGCCGGGGTGCAGCGGTTCGTTCTCTTCTCGGTCCGGGGCGCCGAAGCTGGGCACCATTTGGAACTCAACCGCATGAAGTTCACCGCCGAACAGGCCTTACGCGACTCGGAGCTGGGATGGACGATCCTGCGCCCCACCATCATCCTTGAAACGTTCACCGGGATCATGGAAGAATCCTTGGACCGGCACGGGGTGGTGGTGGTCTTTGGTTCAGGAGACAGGCCGGTCAACTTCGTATGTGCCTCCTATGCGGCCTGTACGGCACTCGTCGCGGCTCAAAGCCGTGACCTGTACCGGTCCGCCGTGGAGGTGGCCGGGCCTGAGAACTTGACGTTCAACGAGCTTGCCTCATTAGTCATCACCCGATACGGCTCCGGTCGCGTGCTCCATGTCCCCTTGCCGGTGCTGCGGGCCATGGAATTTTCGGCCAAGACCCTCGCGCCGCGATGGGGCAGGGTGCTTGGCGCCGCCATCTGGATGTGTACCGCAGACATGACGAGCAAGGCGGCGTTGACCTACGAATCATTATCCAGGATCCCGGTGAAAACCATACGTGAGGCTCTGAACGAATCGCCTTAGATACCGTACTGCCGACATGCCCTTCCTTCACGCCGAAAAGATGCGGGGGGCCGGAATATCAAACTGCGCGGGGGGTTCCAATAACGGCCCAGGAGATGCACGATGTGAGAACGCAGCAGAACACTGCGGTAACGAACTTGGGAAAGGACAAATACCATGAGCAGCCGCACTGCAGGTACCGGAACCGCGCGCACCAGCGTCCAGATGGTGGCTTTGGCGTTCGGTGCCGTCTTTCTCCTAGTCGGGATCCTGGGGTTCATTCCCGGGATCACGTCCAACTACGACCAGCTCTCCTTCGCCAGCCACCACTCCGAGGCACTGTTATTGGGCATCTTCCAAGTTTCAGTCCTGCACAATGTGGTCCATCTGCTCTTCGGTGTCGCAGGCATTGCCTTGGCCAAGACGTGGTCCGGGGCACGGGGCTACCTGCTTTGGGGCGGAGTCATCTATCTCCTCCTATGGATCTACGGGCTCTTCATCGACCATGACTCAAACGCCAATTTCGTGCCGGTGAACGGCGCGGACAACTGGCTGCACCTGGTCTTGGGTATCGTCATGGTCGCCTTTGCCTTGCTGCTGACCCGTGATAGTGACAGAACTACGCCCGCCACCACCGTTCGATAGCTCCCGCGACGTGCAGGGGCAGGGAAGGGAGTTTCCCCAGGCAGGGTGTCTGCAAAGTCGTCAGGCCAAGCGAATTCCGACCAGGCGCAGTACCAGAGCGGGATAATTCCTCATCTTGCCGGTGGCTTCGGCAAGGTGGTGATTGCTCCGGCCTTCGAGCAAGATGGTGGCGATGTTGCGCACGATGGCCACCACATGAGGCCTGTTTCCCGGTGAGAATCGGAGATTTTTCCTGCGACCAGTGGACATCACGCCTCCCATGCAGGCCGCTTTCATTGCCACCGTGTCCGCGCACCCAGGGGCCGCTGCGCTCCAGACCTGGCGGAGGCTCATGCTGCTCGGTAATATTCCACCGGTCTCGTCCCGAGCACTGGTAGTCCCGGATGGACCGCCTTCAAGAGGCATCAGACCCCTCACTTGGAGGGCCTCCGTTCGCCTCGCGCACTGCGTGGGCAGAAGGCTCCGGCGTTCGCGGGGTCTGACCGCTGTTCGGCTGTGGAGAGTATCCCTCGAGTGAGATAAATGGCATCGCCGAGCTAGGGGCGTCAATCAATGGGCCGGCCTCGATGTGCAACAAAAGAGTCTTCGCTCATCGCGTGCCTCCGGGCAGCGAAGCCGCACCCACGGACAACAAGGTGTCCTTCCACGGCTGCGCCCAGTCCTCCGGGCCGAACCAGCTCGACATCACCGGAACGTAGCATCTGTCGAAGGGATCCTTGATCACCAACGACAGCTGCCCGTTCCGTTGACGACGAGGAAGGACTAGCTCATATATGGAAGGTGCTTTAGTTACTTCCGCTTCGGTTGAGCTTTCCGTTGACACCGTGCGGGAAAAACCCGCCGGATGTGACCGACTTCGGGTTCAGGTAGGCGATGTTCAAGACCTGGCCAGGGGTTCGGCTGAAGGCCAGGGCGTTGGCGTCGGCGGGCACGAGGTTGGCGACCTTGGCCGTTCCGATGCCCTGGTCACGGTCCGTCTTGCCATCGAGGCTGTCGCGGGCGTTCGAGATGGCTTGGGTCGGAGCCTGAAGACCTCGGGCATACATGGTGGTTCTGATGATGCCGGCGTGGTATGCCTCCACGGCAAGGATGCCGGCAGCCGCTTCGAGGTAGGTCTTATTGTCAATGAACGGTGCTGCCCCCTTGTAGGCGCTGACGCCGACGTCCTCGAAAATGAACGCTCCGAGCAGGAAACTTGTTTCATCCTTGAACGGGTTGAAGCTCTGCCCCGCGCTGATGAGTCCGGCAGCGCGAGCGGCGGCGGTAAAGCTGGCCTTTAAATCGATCGGAGGACGGGCCACGGCGGCTTTGCCCAGCGCGCTGCGCAGGAACCGGACATGGGCCTTTTCATCCATGGCGATCTCCACGGCGTACTTCTGGATGAGGCTGCCGGCGGTGAACGGGACCTTGCTGCCACCGGTGACCCCGCCTTTCCTTCCCCGGCCGTCGGTGAGGCTGTTGGGCAAGCCAGCACCGGTGACCGCACGCAGGTAGAATTCGGCCTCGAGGTATTCCAGGTTCAGTGCGAAGTTCAGGATGGCCGAATCACTGGGGCCGCCCTCATGCTCATCCTCATGCTCGTGATCGCGCTCACCGGAATGGGCGGCTGCGGCCGGGGCAGAGAACAGTGCGCCGGTACCCACGAGGCCTGCCGCAGCGGCGGCGCTGAACAGCTTCCTGCGGTCAAGGGTGTTTTCCGCGCTCCTGGCCATCGACGTGGTGATGAATTTCTGCTCGAACATGGTGTTCTCCTGCCATTCTGATGGAATGGCGGGGGCAGGATAGTCTCCTCTAGCGCTCCCCCAGCACTGCGGAACCCTCGCCACGGCCGAAGCGACCGCGATAGCTGTCAGGGTACATGCAGGACCAGTACAAGGAAAGGGCCTGCCGGACTCCCCGCACTGATCGACTCAGGGATAAGGGAAAGGACGGGAAGATGACTCAGAAGAGACCAAAGGACCTGGCCGTGTAAGCGATTTCGGTCGCCGCCGAACTGGTGGGCACCGGTCAGCAGAACCTGCGCCTCTATGAACGCAAAGGTCTTCTGGACCCCCAACGCACCGAAGGGGGAACTCGCCGCTACAGCGAGAAGGACCTGGATATCCTGCGTCGGATCTCCCATCTCCTCGCCCAAGGTCTGAACCTGTCGGGAATCCGGCTGGTGCTGTCCCTGGAGGCAGAAAACATCTCGCTGAAAAACAAGCTCGACCGGCAGGAAGCGAAGCCTGACCAGCAGCAGAACACCTCGGAAAGCTGATTCCGCTCCGGCGCATCGGCACGCACCCTGGGTGAAGATCATCCTTGGTTGACCGGCCTTGAAACACTTCCCGGCCTGTCCTACCGTGGTATCCCGTGCTAGCGCTTTTCTTTCCATCACTGGTGAACAGGAGGCAGATCAATGAGCGAAGCTATTGACCCCCTGGACCCGGCCGATGCCGCGGCCATCGCGCAAGGCGTCATCGCACCGGATGATGCCCGACCCCTGGACCTGGACGATGAGCTCCCCACGGGCCCGGACGGTGAGCGGTTGGTGGTGTGGGACGAAGTGCACGACCGGGAGCTGGAACTCAACGAAGATCCTGGAATCGATGCGTACGTCGATGAACCCACCGATGATGAGGCTCCACCGGAAGCACAGGCCTAATAAGCACCCAGAGCAGTACGGTGCCTACTATCCGTAGACACTCTGCTGGGCCGCGTCTCGGTCCCCTCAAACCCCTAGTGTTCAGTGTTAATAATTTGTTTGCGTTTCATCTTGCCCAACAAATGATCAGCTGATGTGGTCCACACGAACGGTTTAGCGTCCTTGTTGTAGTGCTCAATGTAGCGTTCCAGGGCTTCTTGGAAATCTCTGACCGAGGAGAAAGTGCCGCGCTTGAGACACTGGCGGGTGATGACGCCAAAGAAGATCTCCACCATGTTCAGCCACGAGCAGCTGGTCGGGGTGAAGTGCATCGTCACCCGGGGGTTCGCCGCCAACCACTCCTTCACATTCTGATGCTTGTGCGTGGCGTAGTTGTCGCAGATAACGTGCACGTCAACGAAGGGATGGGCCTGGGCGACCTGATTCAGGAAGTCAACGAATTCCACGTTCGTGTGCTTTTGGTAGAACGCGTTTGCGCTGAGTTTCCCGGTCAGGACATCCAGTGCCTCAAACAAGGTGGTGGTGCCGTTTCGCTTGTAGTCGTGGGTCTGCTGCTGCAGGTTCTTCGGGGCCAGTGGCTGGTCCGCAGCGGTGCGTGAGAGGGCCTGGATGTGGGTCTTTTCATCGATGCTCACCACCACCGCGTTCGCCGGTGGTGACATGGAGAGTCCCCCCACGTCCCGGAGCTTGGATTCCAGGGCCGGATCGGTGGAGAACTTGAACGTCTCGATGCGGTGCGGTTGGATCTTCCACCGCCGCCAGATCCGTGCCACGGAGGAAAAGGAGATCACGTGGCGTTCGGCCATGATGCGGGCCGACCAATGCGAGATCCCCAGCTCCAGCGGTGGCTTCCCGTCGTTGGCCAGGGTGTCGGCAACCAAGGAAAGTTCGTCGATTCCCCGCGGTTTTCCGGGCCGTTGAACATCTTCCAGGCCCTTGATGCCCAGTTCCTCATCGCGCCTGCGCCAGCGCCTGACCGTGGGATCGCTGAACCCGGTGATCTCCGTGATCTGAAGGTTGGAGGACCCGCCAGCAGCCAGCAATACCGTGCGTGCCCGTAAGGCAACCGCCGCACTGATGGATTTTCCCCGGGTCATTGATTCAAGGATTTCCCGGTCCCGACACGCAGCGGAAGGGTCTTTGCATAGTTGGCCATCTTCAGAGAACATTAGCTACGACACAGCACTAGCTGGCCTGGTCATCATCGTGGTCATCGCGCTGTCAGCTGTCCTTGCCGCGTGGCAGTCGATCGAACGCCTATTTAACCCGCAGCCCCTCGAAAACCTGTGGTGGGTGCGTGCGGCAGGCGTGATTGGATTCGCCGGGAACGAACTGGTGGCGGTGTACTGGATCCGGGTCGGTCAAAGGATCGGTTCCGCCGTGCTCGTAGCCGGTGCCGTGCACGCACGCACCGACGGATTCACTTCCCTCGCCGTGGTGTTCGGCGCCGTAGGAGTGATGCTCGGCCATCCGCTGGCCGACCCGATCATTGGCCTGCTGATTTCGGTAGCGATCAGGATCCTGCTCTTCGGATCGGTGAAAAGCATTGGCCGTCGACTCATGGACGGCCTTGAACCCGATCTTGTTTCCAGGGCACAGGCAGCTCTTGACGGCACACCCGGGATCCTTGCGGTGCCACGGCTGCAATTGCGTTGGTGGGTCATCGCCTGCAGGGTGGGGTAATCATTGTTGTCGCCGACGCGGCACTCTCAAGCATTGAGGGGACTATCAAGGAAGGCGAACACCGGCTCTGACATGCGCTCCCGAAGCTCGACGACGTGTTGGTCAAGGCCATCACGGCATCGGCAAGCCAAGAAGTGGACGACATTGAATTACCCACGCACGACCCTCATCGATGAGACAACCGGCCCAATGACGCAATTGTTCAATTTCACGAGGTGAATAGGGTGTTGTCGGCCTCCACCTTGCACGGGTTGTTCCCCGGCCTGAGCTGGGTAGAAGTTGCCCCCGGATGACGATGGCCTGCGGGCAGTCGCACTGGGCGATTGTCCTTTCGCGTGCACGCTCCCATAAAATGATTCAAGGCCACTGGGACACCCGGGTCCATATCCGTGGTTTCGCTGGAACTGCGTTGTGGAATTCACCCGCTTCGTCATGGCACCGGCAGGAGCCGCCTCCCCCACCGGGGTATCGGCTGTTGTCATGCCATGCAAAACACCCAGGTTGTAGCGCTGAGGGCGGCCTCCCCAGGGTGCACCAGAACACCGCCTGAACAGCTTCGAAACTATTTGCCGGAAGGGAACCCGTCGTGAACAAACGCCGAGTGGTCCTACCCCCGGTGCTTCGTCATACGTTCATTTTGGTGGCACTGGTCCTGGGTTTGCTGGCGATGCACATTCTCGGTATTGATCACCAGATGCCGCACGGAGCCCATGGATCCCAGGGTGCGCTCACCAATCAGGCAGGGAATCAGCATTCCCCCCAGGACCTGACCGCCGTAGCTGCGTCGATGCAGCACACCTCAGCCGACGATTCCCCCGCCTTTCTCGCGGTGGATTCCCTCGGTGCTGCGGAATCGGCCATGATCGGCATGTGTGTCCTGGCCCTGTCCATCGGCGGACTCTTCATCCACCTTTTTTCCCGGGCTTTCCGCCCGGTCCCCGGGCGAGGGCTGGCGGCACCGCCGGTAATTTGGTTCCCACAAAGCCGTCCCCACACAACGCCTTCGCTGATCCAACTTTCGATCAGTCGCACCTAAGAGCAGTTGGCTTGCCCCGGGGCGGTCACCCCTTTGTCGTGCTTGTTTCCGCTGGAGAATCCCTGATCATCCGGATTCTTTCGCCGTTCTTGGCGCTACCAAGGCCTCTGTGCCCATGACCACCGGGCCAGTCCCCACCGACACCATTTAGATGAGTGCTGCGCTGTTTCTTACGCTCCCGCGCCACCACGCATCGGCGATGAACGCCCCGCAGAAACGACTCCTACCCCACGAGTAAGCTCTGCCGACCCGGCCGACCCGTTCCGTCGGCGGTCAGCCGCCACCAGCCCCGCACCAAGTGAGCTTGGGGCAACCCCCCCTATGCGCTCCAGCGGGCCCACTTCTGCTCTTTTTCGTCTGGAGAATTATGTCTTCCCCCCTGCCCATTTTTCGTCGTACCCGAAGGTGGTCAACGACGGCCCTCGCCGCAGTTGCCATCCTGGGACTTGCCGCATGCGGTGAACCAAGGAGTTCGAGTGTCGGTGAATTACCCCCGGTTAACCCCTACGGTCATATCCACGCCATCACCATCGAAGAATCAACTCAACGAGTCCTGCTCGCCACCCACCACGGCCTCTTTGACGCCACTGAGGTTGTCCCCCAGAAGATCGGCCCAACGATCGACCTTATGGGATTCAGCGCTGCTTCGGATGGGACTTTCTACGCTTCCGGGCATCCCGGTCCGGGCACCGATCTGCCCGATCCCCTGGGTCTGATGAAATCCATCGACGGTGGAGAATCCTGGGCACCCCTCTCCTTGCAAGGGGTCTCGGATTTCCATGCACTGAGCGTGACCAGGGAGCAGATCATCGGATACGACGGGAACCTGCGCTCAACCACTGATGGCCAGAAGTGGGCGGATATCGGCCCCCTGGCACCAACTCCCTATGCGTTGGTTGGAAACCCAAAAAACACCGTCGTTCTGGCCACCACCGAGGAAGGTGTCTGGCGATCCACTAACAGTGGAAAAACCTGGTCCGCTCCGGGTGGAGGCCCGCAGCTTCTCACTGCCGCGTTCGCCGATCTGATGACGGTCGTTGGGGTAACACCGGAGGGAAGTGTGTACCTCAGTCTCGACGCCGGAGCTTCTTGGGCGGCCCTGGGTGCCAAGGTCGAACAACCTGCGGCCATTGGCGCCGCCGCACTGGCAGGTGGACGACTTTCCATCTGGATGGCCATGGAACGCGGTCTGGTGAAGTTCTCCTACGACGGTACGACCTTCACCGAGGAAACCCGATGATTCAGAGGGTCTCGAATATCCCCAACCCCCGGTCTCTGGTGGTCATCAGGCAGGCCACGGAAGAAGACCTGCGATTGATGGCCTCCTACTTGATCCGGTACCTGCCCGAGGGGTTGTTCCCACGTCTGGGACACCGCTTCGTGCGGCGGTGGATGCAAACCTTTCTGAGCGAACAATATGGGGTGGCGCTGGTTGCGGTTACCAACGATGCCCCTCGGCAGCAAGTGGGCTTCCTGATCGGTTCAACCAACCAAGGACGCCACGTCGCCGACGTCCTGCACCAGCATAAGCAGAGCCTCTTGCTCGCTGGGCTGTCGGCACTCTGCCTTCGTCCGCGGGTACTGCTTCACTTTCTGCGCACCCGGGCCCGGCCCTACCTGAGACGCATCCTGGGACGCACGCATGCCCCGGATGCCGGTACTACTTCCCAGCCGGCAACGGCCGTCATCACCTCAGTGGTGGTGCTGCCAACGGTGCGAGGCGGGGGAATAGGCGGGCTCCTGGTGGAGGAATTTCTCGAACGTGCCGGGGCGGACCAGGCGTCCCTGGCCGAGCTTGTGACCACGGCAGGGGCTGCGGGAGCAGGAACGTTCTACGAGAAATTGGGGTGGACCTGCGTGGAGGAACGGCATTCAAAGGACGGGACACCCATCCACGCCTATCACCGTTCTCTGCGGTAGCAGTCACTCGGAGGTCAAAATGCTGCTCTCGGGCCGGGTAGGGGCAAGAGCCAAGTCGGTTTTCCCGTGCTCTTTCACCTTGATCAACTATACCCCTAGGGGGTATAGTTGGGCTGGATGTTAGAAACATGCCCATCGCAGACATCGGCCAGTCCTGCCCCGACTTTTCACGGCCCAACCGTCGCGAAACAACACCGGCCCGACCGCCACCTCCCTGGGAGATCATCACTTCACCTTAGAACAGCCCATCCCCTGACCTCAGGAGAATCATGGAAGATCACGACCACCACAAGTCAATGCCGGACATGGACCATACGGCCATCGGACACGGCATGATGAAACACGGCGCCGTGGACCATGATGAGCATGCGGTCCACACCCAGGGCCAGCATGCCGGACACAGCACCGCCATGTTCAAAAACCGATTCTGGTTGACCCTGGCACTGTCCATTCCGGTGGTGTTCTTCAGCCCCATGTTCGGTCACCTGCTCGGGTACACCCCACCGCAGTTCCCCGGCTCGACGTGGATCGCCCCACTGCTGGGCACCATCATCTTCTTCTATGGCGGCCAACCGTTCCTCAAGGGAGGACGACAAGAGATCAAGGCTAGGCAGCCTGGCATGATGCTGCTGATCTCCATGGCCATCACGGTCGCGTTTACCGCCTCATGGGTGACGAGCCTGGGCCTCGGCGGCTTCGATCTGGACTTCTGGTGGGAGTTGGCCTTGCTGGTAGCCATCATGCTGCTGGGTCATTGGATCGAAATGCGGGCACTGGGCTCGGCCCGCGGCGCCCTGGACGCCTTGGCGGCGCTACTGCCCGACGAGGCCGAGCGGGTCATCGACGGCGGCACCGAAACCATCAGCGTCACCGCGCTGCGCACCGGGGATACCGTCCTGGTTCGCTCGGGGGCGCGGATGCCTGCCGACGGCATCATCACCGAGGGTTCCGCCGAGGTCGATGAATCGATGATCACCGGCGAATCAAAAACCGTACCGCGTACCATCGGGGATCCCCTGGTGGCGGGAACCGTGGCCACCGATAGTTCGCTGCGTCTGAGGGTCACGGCTGTTGGTGATGACACCGCACTGGCCGGGATCCAACGACTCGTCGCTCAAGCCCAGGCGTCCACCTCACGCGCCCAGGCACTGGCTGACCGGGCAGCGGCGTTCCTGTTCTACTTCGCCGCCGGCGCTGGCGTCATCACCTTCATTGTGTGGTCTTTGCTGGGCAGCATCCCGGACGCCGTGACCCGCACCGTGACGGTTTTGGTCATTGCTTGCCCGCATGCCCTGGGGCTGGCTATCCCCCTGGTGATCGCCATTTCCACCGAACGAGCCGCCCGCTCCGGGGTGCTGATCAAAAACCGGATGGCTTTGGAACGGATGCGCACCATCGATGTGGTCCTGTTTGATAAGACCGGCACGCTGACCAAGGGAGAACCTTCCCTCACCGCCGTCGCCTCGGTCCAGGGCCTGAGCACGGGCGAATTGTTGGCCCTGGCCGCTGCCGTCGAATCCGACAGTGAACACCCGGTGGCCCGTGCCATCGTCAACGCCGCCCAGCGGACGGGGACGCCGTCAGTGACGGTCACGGGCTTCCGGTCGATGACCGGTCGCGGAGTCAGCGCAAGGCTCGGTGATTCAGTGCTTGCCGTGGGCGGTCCTGCACTATTGGCGGACCTGAACCTGACCGAGCCCGAGGACATAGCCAGCGAAACGAAAGTATGGAAGTACCGGGGCGCTTCGGTGCTGCATGTCATGCGGGACGGCGCCGTGATCGGGGCCCTCGCATTGGAGGACGAGGTCCGGGACGAGTCCCGTCAGGCAGTTCAAGCCCTGCAGAACCGCGGTATCAAGGTCGCCATGATCACCGGAGACGCACGGCAGGTTGCCCGCGCCGTGGCCGCCGAACTGCATATTGATGAGGTTTTCGCCGAGGTCCTACCCCAAGACAAGGATGAGAAGGTCGCCGAACTGCAGGGGCGCGGGCTCAAGGTGGCCATGGTCGGTGACGGCGTCAACGATGCCCCGGCACTGGCTCGCGCCGAGGTTGGCATCGCGATCGGCGCCGGGACCGATGTCGCCATGGAATCCGCCGGTGTGGTGCTGGCCGGCAACGACCCGAGGGCCGTGTTGTCGATGGTGGATCTCTCCCACGCCAGCTACCGGAAAATGTGGCAGAACCTGATTTGGGCCACCGGCTACAACATCATTTCCGTACCCTTGGCTGCCGGGGTGCTCGCGTTTGCCGGGTTCGTGCTTTCGCCTGCTGCCGGTGCTGTGCTGATGTCTCTCTCCACGATTGTGGTCGCCTTGAACGCGCAATTGTTGCGCCGACTCAAGCTCAACCCGGCCGACGCCAGCTGATACCTGCTCCGCGGCGAACCACCCAGCTGACACCCGTAGAATCCGCAACAACCCATTACATCCGGCCATCCACAGGAAGGAACCCGCCGTGCGCATGAGCAAATCCCTGCCCATCGTGGGAACCGCCCTATCCCGGCTCGGGTTGTTCGCCGTCGTGCTGGCCCTTATCGGGGGCCTGCTTGGCATGCACACAATGGGTATCGTCCATGCAAAGGCGATGGCCTCGGCATCGATGGCCCACCCGGCGTTAGTTCTCACTCCCGCCATGGAGGGTACTGCGGGTGAGCGCACCACCACCTCACATAGCCTTGGACAGGCCAATCTCGTCGCAGGCATGGCCAAGCCTGCCCTTCACGGTGGTCCGATCGGCTGTGGCTTCTCACCCTCCGACGATCACGCCTCCATGACCGGTCACGGGACCTGCGTCCCCTCCTTTGGCCCGGATTTTTTGGGCCTGCCGACCCCGGGGGCACTCACCTGGACCCAAGTCCGAACCGCGTTCACGAGGGCACCCGGACCCAAGTCGATGGGCCGTGTCCCCGATCCTCCCTCACTGATTCAGCTTTCGATCAACCGAACGTAAACCGATGACCTGCCCACCGCCGTGCTGGCGGGCACCATCGGCACGCCCCAGGGGAATGCCGTTTACCTTTCGAACCCTTTTAGTGAAGGAATGATCTCCTTGAAGAAATTTCTAGTCCTCTCAACCACTGCCGTCGCCATCGCCATCGCCTTGGCCGGGTGTTCCACCGGAGCTGACGAGACCATGCCGGGCATGGACCATGGCACCTCGGCCACCGCAACCGCCCAAACCCCCGTGGCCGAGGGGGCACACAATTCCGCTGACACGATGTTCGCCCAGATGATGCTTCCCCACCACGAACAAGCCGTGGAGATGAGCGATATCATGCTGGCCAAGACCAGCCTCGATCCCCAGATCGCGATGCTGGCCCGGGACATCAAGAAAGCGCAGGGCCCGGAAATCCAAAAGATGACCACTTGGCTCACCGGATGGGGCGAGCCAACCACCATGTCCGGAAGCCACGGCATGGACGGCATGATGACCGATGCCGACCTGGAAAAACTCAAGGCAGCGCAGGGCAACGAGGCGAGCACACTGTTCCTGTCCCAGATGATCAAACATCACCAGGGTGCCGTGGAGATGGCCCGATCCGAGGTCACCGACGGAAAGGATGCCGACGCCGTGGCCCTGGCCAAGAGCATCGTGTCCTCCCAAGGATCCGAAATCAAGGACATGAAGGACCTGCTCACGGCCTTGTAACAGCCCTTTCGGCCTTCCCTTTTGCGGTGGTGGATCCGGGATTCCCCGGATCCACCACCGACCGTTCCATTCCGACCAGCTCCTTCTGGCCTCTCGGTCCGGCACGGCCCACGGGCTGCGCCCCCCTTTGCGATGCCCTGCCCCCGCCCCCGCCCAGCAGGCCCCATCCCACGGTCGCTGGCATCATCTCTTTCGTGCCTCCTCCGGACACGCATGTCATAAAGGATTCCCCCATGACCCACCAATTAAACCGGCGTTCGTTCCTCGGGCTCTCGGTCGCCACGACCGCAGTGGCAGCCCTGGCCGCCTGCACACCCACACCGCCCGTGACCACCGGGACTGCCCGCATCCTGCCCACCGACCCGCTCGTCACCGCCTACGAAACCCAGCGGGCGAGCACAGGAAAAACCGTCTCCCATGCCCTCACCGCGAGGTCTTTCTCCACCACCCTGGCGGGGAAGAACATCACCACCTGGGGCTACGACGGCTCTCTCGTCGCGCCGACGCTTCGCGGCATGGCCGGAGACCAGCTCAACCTCACCATTGCCAACCAGCTTCCTGAATCCACCAGCATCCACTGGCACGGTCTCGCATTGCGCAACGATGCCGACGGGGTGCCGGGCCTCACCCAGGAAGGCGTAGGCACTGGCAAGGATTACCCCTACGATTTCAAGTTGCCGCATCCGGGCAC
This sequence comes from Paeniglutamicibacter cryotolerans, assembly GCF_014190875.1. NCBI lineage: Bacteria > Bacillati > Actinomycetota > Actinomycetes > Micrococcales > Micrococcaceae > Paeniglutamicibacter > Paeniglutamicibacter cryotolerans. The sequence continues at coordinate 124,552 of NZ_JACHVS010000005.1, forward strand.
GTATTGGTACCACTCGCATGTGGAGATGCAGCGCGAACGGGCCCTCTACGGGGCCCTGGTCATTGATGACCCCCAGGAACCTTTGAAGTATGACAAGGAGTGGGTGATTGTCCTGGATGACTGGCTCGACGGCATCACAGGTACCCCGGACGAGGTCTTGAAGGAACTCTCCGAGGGTATGGGCGGCATGGGGGGCATGAATCACGGCAGGGGCGACGGTGGCATGGTGATGGGACACATGCTCATGGGTGCCACCAGCGACTTTCTGGGCGTGGACGCCGGCGACGTCGCCTACCCATTCCATCTCTTCAATGGCCGGGAACCCGGGAACCCGGAGATCTTCACGGCAAAAAAGGGTGAACGGATCCGGCTGCGCATCATCAACGCGGCAGGTGACACTGCCTACCGGATCGGGGTCCCGAACCAGAAGCTCACCGTGACCCATACCGACGGCTTCCCGGTCCAGCACATCGAGGTCGATGCCGTGGTTCTAGGCATGGGGGAACGCATCGACGCGCTTTTGACCGTCCGTGACGGCCACACCCCGGTGGTGGCCCTGGCCGAGGGGAAAGCCCAAATGGCCTACGGGCTACTCTCCACCGGGACCGGGACCCCACCGGCCAGGGGCAGCCTCCCAAAGACGTTGACGGGCAAGGTCGTGGACGGCGGCCAGCTCACCGCCGACCCGGCCGTGAGCCTGGCGACCAAGACACCTGACCGGGTCCACGAGCTTCGTTTGACCGGCGGGATGGCGAATTACGACTGGGGCATCAACGGCCATCGCTTCGACATGGCCAAACCATTTGAAAACGCCTTTGATATCAAGGCCGGTGAGCGAGTGGAAATGAAGTTCGTGAATGACACCGAAATGTGGCACCCGATGCACATCCACGGCCACACATTCCAGGTCGGGGACACCGGGGCCCGCAAGGACACCATCATCGTCCGCCCCAAGGAAACCATCATCGTCCGGTTCGACGCCGACAATCCGGGCCAGTGGCTCTTCCACTGCCACAACGCCTACCATGCCGAACGCGGCATGATGGGCGTCTTCTCCTACGTCAAATAGGGCTGGACTACCCTGAAATCCACGACCCTCGTCCCATATCCTGGCCCACCATAGGCGCTTTCCGCAGCCTCCACCTGAGCACATGCGGAAGCATCCCTGGAGTCGAATCCCCTCGGAAACGGAGGAAGCGAGCTATTTTCCTACGAGGCTCTGAGGGAGGGGTTGGCACAACTACCGCTCCCTCCCATCAGAGCTGAGACATCTGAGGCCTCTCCTACAGCGACGAAGGTTCTGGCAAACGAAGCTGGAAGGGAAAGAACCAGAGCATCCGCAACTACCGGCTCTGAGACAGTTCAGGGGCTCGGAAGCAGGCAATCAAAAACCGTCCACTACTCTATTTTGGATCACCCCTCGCAGCTTTGGAGTACACCCCAACGCAACACATTCATCTCCCGAGAAAAACCGTTGCGTTAGGGTATCTATTCATATTTTTGCGGCAGAACCGTGCATGACCCTAGACATGACGCAACACGAGGGGCAGCACATCGGCTACGCCCGGTCTCGAGCACCGACCAGAACCTCGCCCGCCAACTGGCCACCCTCGGAGAGGTGGACCGCCTCTTCGAAGAGAAGCAATACGACGCCCAACGCACCGGACGCAACGCCCTGACTGAGATGACCGCCCATACCCGGGCCGGTGACATCGTGGTGGTTTCCTCCATGGACCGGCTTGCCCGATCGGTGGTCGACCTGAACCAAATCGTTGCCGAACTGATCGCCAAGGACGTCACCGTCGAGTTCCTGAGCGAGTGGACCAGCTTCCGTCCCGATGCCAGGGATCCGTTCGCGGAGTTCCAGCTGAACATCATGGCCGCCTTCGCCCAGCTGGAGCGTTAGATCAGCAAGGAACGCCAAGCCGAAGGCATCAAGGCAGCCAAAGCCCGCGGCGTGGATAAAGGACGCGCTCGGAAGCTGAAACCGGAACAACTCACAGAAGCCCGCCAGATGATCGATGTCGGCGCTCCCAAGGCCCGGATAGCCCGACAGCTCGGCATCGACCGCTCCAGCCCGCATCGGGCACTGGCCCTCGACATCACTGGAGGCGGGATCGCGGGAACCCCTGGACAATGAGAACCGGCATGTCGGGGACCGGCCACTCTCAGGCCCACGGGAATAGCCGGCAATAGCGAAGATTCACGCCCAGGCATGGTTCTGATCGCCCCCAGGGCCCCCTCGCAAACAGACGGCATAATTCCTCAGCCGACACGGCTCTCCCACCTGACCTAGCGCCCCGTTCGTGCGCGGCGTATTAGCTTCAGGCCTAGAAGCTGGCCAGCAGACGAGTCCTCCGGGGTTTATTGATAGGCCGGTCTCACAATCCACGGCCTCTCGCGCGCAATTGGTTGACGCGGTTGACGCGGTGGGTGCGCGAGAGCATACTGAATAATGCAATCAGTTGACACAGTTGACAGCACTGGAGGTGCGCCATGGGAACGCTGGCAGAACGAAACCGCACCGAGCTCATGGAGTCGCTGGCCGACAATCTGAAGGCATTGCCGGATGAACAGCTTGAAGCCATCAAAGACTTCGCGGGTCTCGCCCGACGCATGGCCCATCTCGTGCCGGCTCCCCCTGGCACCTATGGCAACCTGATCGGCCCCGTTTACTCGACCAAGGCACTTCAGGCAATGTGGGATATCAGCCGCGAAGCAGTGAGCAAGAAGGCGCGCTCCGGAAAGCTTCTCGCCCTCAAGGTCGATGGTGAAAACCTCTTTCCGGTCTTTCAATTCCGCGGTAATGAAGTCCGTGCAGACGTGCGGGACATCGTGAAGGTCCTTCGAGAAAGCGCCGATCCTTTCACGGTCGCCCAGTGGTTGCGCACCCCACAAGATGATGATGCTCAGAAGAGAACCCCCTTGAGTCAGCTCGACGAGGGCTGCTTCGAGGTCGTGAAGTCTTCAGCCACACGTGCCGCAGCGCGGTGGTCTGCCTAAGTGAATGACAGCACGCCCCGGGAATCATCAACCCAGCAGCCCCCACCTGAGCAGGCCGACATCAGTCTCTTCCCCATCAAGGAAATATCCCAGGGAAGGCAGTGGAGTCGGGCACACAAACGCAGCAATGGGCCCTGGTTCTACTCATCGAGCATGGGCGGACGCTTCGACATCAGGGAACCGCACGGCACCTGCTATGTGGCGAACACGGACGAAACCGCCGTTCGTGAAATCGTCGGACCTGACTTTATCCGAAGCGGAATCATCAACGACGCTTTCGTCAGCGATCGTGTGGTCTCCCAGGTGACCCTGCACAAAAGCATCAAGGCCGCAAAGCTCACCGATCCGCTGGTGTTCCAGTTTCGTGTCACTAATGAGCTCAGCAATATGGACAACTACACCATCCCGCAAGCGTGGGCCGCGGCTTTCCACACCAGTGGATTCAAGGGCATCTGGTATCAGCCACGCTTTTCTGCAGGAAAATCCAGGGCCTTGGCCATGTTTGGCCCAACGGGTCCGGCCAAACATGGCTACGAAACAGGTCGGGAAATGCGCGACGTCGTCGATGAGATGCTCGACCTTTCCGTCGTAACCACCCAGGGTCTGGATCAGTACGAAGTGCTGGACAAGCCGGAAGGCGACTTCTAAAACACTCCGTACCCAACGACCCATGATAGGTGCGAGGACCCGCCGGCATCCGGTTGTTGTCCTTCAACCACGACGCCAACCAAGGAGCTAAACCCGCTCGTCAACCGTTATCGGTTTCACCAAAAATGTGGTGGCCGGATCGGCATCCCAGGCGTAAGCGAGCGTGGGGAGGGCCGCGCTCTCCAACCCGGCGAGCTCAAGCGCCGCCTGACCAGATAAATGAGCGGAATTGATTGAGCGTCCATTGGCAACGGCTGCATAGAACTGCGCTGCGTCATTAATCGCGTCAGCGCCGTCAATACTGTCCGCCATACCAATCGCGAAAGGCACCGCGTTGGCCGCAACATCGTCAATCTGCGAGGCGGAGTTACAGGAGTTCATCAAAACCAGAAGCGGTGGGTCGTCCGTTGCTTGAACTGCCTTTGCAAAAGCTTGCGCCGAGACAACATGACCCTCATGATGTTCATCGACGTCCTGCTCGAAGACAATGAGTTCGTGGTTGCTGTGTCCAGAGAAGTGCACGACATGGGGTCGGAATCTAGTAATTCCGTCTAACAGATCGGCGGTGGTGGCCGCGGGGCGCACATCAAGGTCAATCTGGTTGCGGTGTAGAGCAGATTCCACCGCGGCACGGATACGCTTCTGTTCTCGGCCCACGCGCAGATCTCCCTCGGAGGAAGCGCCCAGGAGCAAGACGCGCAGTTTCTCCGGCTTGGGCGTCGGCATGTCCCGCAAAACTTTATCAACCGCAGCCTCCGAACCGGACCCTCTGGCTTCCAACGCCGACCGTTCTGAACCGTCCCGAGAATCATGCCGCCGTCTTGCGGGCGGCAGCGTCCGCGTGAGCAGCGGGTATATGCATGACGGGTTGGGACGACAGACCACCATCCCTGCCGTCGATGCACCGCGCACCTCGAGCACGGCCGGCGGGACCGGGGCCATTACCCTGGGCTACTACGACGACGACAGCGCCCGCACCCTCACCCGCGGTGAGGTCACCACGACCATCGGATTGGATCCGGCCGGCCGCCGGCCGCCGGCTGGCCCTGGGAACCTCCGGGACCGGGAGCACTGAAACCAAGCACTACACCGACACCACGGATAACCCGGGGTGGAGCACCCGCACCGTGGGCACCACCACCCTGACCACCCGCTACGAATCCACCATCGGCGGTGATCTGGCCCTGAGCATGACAGACATCGAGGTCGAGCTCGCCAGGGCCTCGCCGGGCACGCCTGAACACCTCCGGCTCGAACGCCAGCTCACCGGCCTGGATGCGGATGCCAATGCCGCCGAGGAGTGCCGCTTGACCGAGCTGCGGACAAGGTTCGACGGTACCGGCTAAGCGCGTTCCGGCCTGCGATCAGCCGTTATGCGGCGGATACCTCTGCGCCTCATTACCCCTCCCCCGGAGCCCTTGGCAGGGGGCCACTCCCCGCGAGTCACACCCGAGGTGAACGCCTCCTACGGGGTCAGGCCCGGGCCCCGGAAAAAGTCAATCCACTAGAACTATTGATTTCACCCACGTCAGCCGATAAACATGCCCCATCACATTGCTTCGAATTGGGGGTCGACAATGCCAGGAACCGTTCCGCCGGACCATCACCACGCCGACGCGGGCGTGGTGCCGCCCCGGCCCCAGCGACGAAGCCCCTGGAACACGGCCCTGGTCGGGCTGGCCGGGCTGAGCCTGATCGCCTCCCTGAACACCGCCATCGCCCCGGCCGCATTCGCCGCCCCACCGGTAGGCGGCCCGGCCCCAACGGACCTGCTCGGTCAACGCCCCGGCGCCACCGCCCTGCCGATCCCGGTCAGCGACACCGTGCAGGCCTCGGTGGATGTCGGCACCGGCAACCTCCTGCTCACCCTCCGGGGCCTGGCCCTGCGCGGGGTCAACCAGGACACCACGGTGGGCCTGAGCTTCAACTCCCTGGCCACACCTCCGGCCGCTGGGCCCTCGGTGGTCACCCCGCCGCGCTGGAACCTGGCCATCGCCGGCACCGGGGTTCTCTCCACCGACGGGCCACGCATCAACTTCCACGGCGCCGACGGATCGGTCTCCGTGTTCACCCCGCTCACCGGATCCACCACCACCTTCACCGCCCCTCCCGGGGTCAAGGCCGACCTGGTGAAAACCGCCACCGGCTACACCCTGACCTCCCGCACCACAGCCCAGGTGGTTACCTTCGATGCCGACGGCAAACCCACCCAGAGCGCCGACCGCAACAACAACGCCACCACCCTGGCCTACAGTTCCTGGAAACCGACCACCGTCACCGCCACCCGCGGTGCCACCGAGGCCCGGACCGCCACCCTGACCTACGACTCCGCCGGGATCCTGACCGGCTTCAGACAGGCCAGCGGATCATCCGCCCGCCAGGTCATCCTGGCCACCGACGGCGCCGGGGACCTGACCCAGGTCACCGACGCGGCGGGCAAGAACACCACCTTCACCTACACCGATCACCGCATCACCTCGGTGAGCTCCCCGACCGGGGCCACCACGAAGTTCAGCTACGACGCCTCCGGACGGGTCACCTCGATCACGGCCGTGAACACCGCCCCGGGCGTCGGGAACTCAATCACCCGCTTGGCCTACCCGGACACCACCCAGAGTCTGGTCGCCGGACCCAACACCGACCAGGGCGCTGCCATCACCACCGTCCCGCGCACCACCTACACCCTGACCTCCACCAAGAGAGTGTCCCAGGCGGTGGATGCCCTGGGTCGTGAACGCGCCACGACCTATACCGGGGACTTCGACACCCTCACCGCCACCCGTGGCACCGGGCCGGGGGCCGGAACCACCACCAACGCCTACGGCGCGAACTCGGGCCAGTCCCTGACCTCCTCCCAATCCCCCGGCGGGGCCACCAGTGCCCTGGACTACGCCAACACGGCGGCCAGCACCGCCTACCTGCCCACCTCGGGCACCGACGATGCCGGGAACACCTCCCTGTTCACCTACAGCGGGAGCGGGAACCCGTTGAGTTCCCAGGACGCGCTGGCCGCCACGGCCACCCTGACGTACAACACCGACGGGACTCCTGCCACCGCGCTGGCCCCGGGCAACGGAACCAACAAGAGCCTCTACACCTACGACAGTCTCAAGCAGTTGACGAAGTTCACCCCGGTCACCGGTTCCTCCCTGGGGGTGCGGACCTTCACCTATGACCTGTGGGGGCGCACGGCCACCGCGACCAACGGTGCCGGGACCACCGCGACCTATACCTACGACGCCCTGGACCGCGTCCGATCCATCACGCATTCGGGCGGGACGGCGAACACCACCTACACCTACAACAACAACGGGCAGCTCGCCACCCGGACCGACCCGCAGGGAACCACCACCTACGGGTACGACCAGCTGGGCCGGCTGACCTCGCGGGCGAACACGGCCGGCGGAGGGACCATCGCCTACGGCTATGACAAGGCCTCAAACCTGACCTCCACCACCGATACCCGGGGCACGACAACGTACGCGTTCGACGCCTCCGGTGTCCCGTCTTCGATGACGTACCAGTACCAGGGCACGCCCCGGGTGTTGGCGTTCGGCGTTGATGACCGGGGCCGGCGCACGGACACCTGGATGGATACCAACCCCGAGCACACAATCTGGGCAGCTCATACCCGCACCCGTTACGACACCACCGGCCGGGTCACCGGTGTCCTGGCCGAAGAACAATCGGCTACCGCCGGCCTGACCACGGTGGTGGACCTCACCTACTGCTACGCCGCCGGGTCCACCGCCCCGACCTGCCCAAGCAACGCCTCGACGGACCGATCCAAGATCCAGTGGACCAAAGACAACAAGTCCGGGGCCGTCACCGCCTATACCTACGACCGGGCCGGCCGGCTGACCAAGGCGGCGATCACCGGCGGATCCTCGCCGGCGACGTACACCTACACCTATGATTCCCGGGGGAACAGGCTGACCGCCACCACCACCGGCAGTATCAGCGGCAGCCAGTCGTTCACGGTGAACGCGGCGAACCAGATCACCACCGCCGGGTACGGCTACGACGGGGCCGGGAACCTCACCGCCGACCCGAACGGGACCTACGCCTATAACGCAGCGCAGCAGATGACGACCGTCACTAAGGGCGGGGCAACGTATCACTACACCTACGCCGGTGGATCGCAGAACGAACTGCTCTCCCAGACCACGCCCACGGGAACCTACCAGCTCACCTACGGACGCACCGACGCCCAGGGGATGCCGGTCATCGAGCAGTTGAAGAAGGACAACCTCACCGCCTACCTCGAACACGACCCGGTCACCGGGGAACCGTTGATGCTGCGCACCGCATCCGGGAAACAGGCCCTCTACGTCCACGACGGGACCGGCAGCCCCGTGGCCCTGATCACCAACGAACCCTACGTCGCATTCGCCTACGCCTACGACCCCTACGGCACACCCGTGCTGACCCAGGTCTCCGGCGGCAACGCCGTCGCCCAAAACCCGTACGCGTTCAAGGACGGCACCCAGGACCGCACCACCGGCTGGGTCAAATACGGGGCCCGCTGGTACAACCCCGCCATCGGACGCTGGACCCAGCAAGACACCCTGGACGCACCACTGGACCCGGCCAACGCCAACCGGTACGCGTACGCCGCGAACGACCCCACCAACAACAACGACCCCACAGGAAGGGACGTGGGGGGCTGTATCGGCGGAGTTGCAACAACGATTAGCGGCTACGCAACTTTCGGTGCCGGTCTTCTCACAACTGAAGTCGGCGTTGGATTTCTTGGTGTCGTCGCTGGGCTAGGTGGCATTGTTGGGGGCCTTGCAACAGTCGGTCAGCAGTGTTACGACACCCCCTACGGAGGATAAGTGCGAACATCCTACAAATGGGGTTATGCGATCATATTCGCCACCCTAGCAGCAGCTCTGGCCCTGGCACTGACGAGCACGAGCCAATGGGCCGCAGCCCCCGTTAGCCTAATGATCATTTTCTTCATAACGTTGCTCTGGCGGCAGAGAAAGGACCGTCATCCGTCCAATAAAAATGCGGCGAGGGGGTCTGAGGAAGAACCGCCCGGAAATTCATGCTAACGGCGTACCGAGGAGCCGATTCTGGCGCGGACGGCAATAATCTGTGGATCTACTTGGTGATGTCGCCGGCCCGTTTGATGGCAGGGTAGACCGTTGAGTGGGCTACACCGAAGAGCTCGGCGGTTTCTACGGTGGTGTGTTTCCCCGCCAGATGAACGAGGGACGCCGTGATTCCAAAAATTGCATTCATTACCCTTATGGTTGCTGGCCTCGTCATGATAGGAGTTGCATGCATAAGCGCAATATTCTTAGGAAACTTCCCCGTATTCTATGTAGTCGTTGGGGCGTTTATGGCGCTTGCTGGCGCCCTTGGTTTCAGAGGAGTGAAGAAAGACAAAAATCACTAAACACGGTTCAGAACCTATAGTGGGGTCGGGTAACTGGTGAAATCCACCAAGACCACCGGCACCGCGTACGCCAAGACCTATGCCGGGACCACCCAGCACGAGATGCCCTCGCAGAAGTCCCCGGCCGGGAACTACGAATTCACCTACGGACGCACCGACGCCCAGGGACTACCGGTGATCGAGCAGGCCGAACACGATAACCAAGGCGCCTGCCTCGAGCACGATCCGGTCACCGGGGAACCGCTGATGCTGCCCACCAGCTCCGGCATGCAGTCACTCTACGTCCACGACGGGACCGGCAGCCCCGTGGCCCTGATCACCAACGAACCCTACGTCGCATTCGCCTACGCCTACGACCCCTACGGCACACCCGTGCTGACCCAGGTCTCCGGCGGCAACGCCGTCGCCCAAAACCCGTACGCGTTCAAGGACGGCACCCAGGACCGCACCACCGGCTGGGTCAAATACGGGGCCCGCTGGTACAACCCCGCCATCGGACGCTGGACCCAGCAAGACACCCTGGACGCACCCCTGGACCCGGCCAACGCCAACCGCTACGCCTACGCAGCCAACGACCCCATTAACAACGCCGACCCTCTGGGGCTGGTGACAAGCCAATGCTTAATTTCGGGGGGAGTAACAGCCGGTTTGGGCCTAATCTCGGTGGCGTTGGCGATTGGTGCGGTTGGGGCGACTGGAACCATTCTTGGGGCGCCGGCTGGCGCGGTACTCACTGCAGGATCCCTAGCGGTAGGCGGTGGCCCAGCCGCATCTCTTACCTACTCGCTCTTCGTGTGTCTCTGAAGGGAAGCTGTAGATGCTCTTACTGTTTATTCCATCGCTGTTGCTTGTGATGTTCAGCGTGCCATATTTCTACAAGAATCCTCGGCAGCCTGGTGTTCCTCTGACGCGGGAGGGCCGGGTTAGGTTCGGACTGATACTCCTAGCCGGGATTGGCATGCTCACGTGCATTTTGCTGTTGTTTTTGGGTGTTCCACCGATTTAGTGCAATGCCGGGATCTTCCTCAGACCCCGAGACACGGCACGCCGGAAACCCCGAAAGGCGTTCACAAGATCACGGCGTCAAGACGCCCGCACCACGGTCAATTCCGTAGAGCCGAAAAACCATGAAACGCAAATATTTCAATATAATTATCCAAAAAATCGACGGGTTGACGGAACATGACAAAAACTTCGAAGGAAATGCCGATGTCCATCCGCGTTCAGCACACTCTCGGCCACGGCGTCTGGAACTACCTCCGAGGCCAATTGGGCGACGTACAAGCGGACGGTTCCACGTCGCCGTCGGACCGTGCCATCGGTTACCTGCGCACGTACCTCTGCGGCACCAACCCCGTAGTCGGCGGGGCTGGCCGGCCATCGGTCGGCGGTTTGAGCACCCCGGCACAGTGGACGATGATCCCAACACCATCACCGCCACCGACCTCGTCGCGATGTCCCTCCTCTCCGTGAACGTACTGCCGCGCGCGGCATGGACCATCCTCACCACCCTCGCAGCGGCGCCGACCGAGGCACTTGAACGGATCCCGACGGATCTAGCGATCCAAGGATTCCGGGTGCACCGCACAAATGTACCAAGTCGACTCCGCGCTGCAGGAGCTCGGGAACCTGCTTCGCCGCGACGAAGAGGGGAACCTGTGGAACATGGGAGCAACGACCGTCAGCAAGGTCACGGCTCGCAAACGCCCGGCCCTGGTGCCGATCCAGGACAGCGCGGTCATGCGCGAATTCGGCGCGACAGACGCCACCTACTGGGACCAATGGTGGCAGGCCATGCACCTGCACATCCTTGACCGCCCCGTCGTTGGCGGATTCGCCAGCCAATTGCGCGGAAGCGTGCCCGAAGCCGCCCGCCTCAGTCTCCTGCGCACACACTGGATATCGTTACCTGGATGCACGGCACGTACGGTGCAAAACCTACGTAAGGGACGCCCATGCGCAGCCGTCGGATCTCTTAGACCGGCGAACAGTTTTCCACAAGGTTGAGGATCTACACAGAAATCTATATAGTTTTTACATGACCACCATGACCATCACAGAAGCTTCCCGGGCCGGCCTTTCCGCACTGGTCGCCTCGGCCGAAGAGGGGAACGACATCCCCCTGTCACGGCACGGCAAAATCGTCGCCGAAGTTGTTTCCGCCCAGGAGATTTCCAGCCTGAGGCGCGACCGCGACACGCTTCGCGACGCGGCACTCGTCATGGCCCGTTTCGCAACCGACACCGGGGTCCGCACCGACCTGGACCAGGCCATGGAATTCTTCGGCTTCACCCGCGCCGAGCTGGAAGCCGAGCTCGCCGCAGACATCGCCGCAGGGCGAGCGTGACGGAGTATCCCCGGCGAGCCTGCGTGGTTCGGCTCACCGAGGATGCCGTTGCGGACCTTCACCGGCTCGGCAAGAAAGACCCCGCGATCGTCCGCGCCGTCTTCAAGAAGATGCTCCTGCTGGAACGATCCCCGGATGCCGGGGAGCCCCTGCTGGGCGCCTTGGTCGGTTTTCGCAAGCTCGTCGTCGGGGATCGCCATTGGCGCATTGTCTGGCGGGTCACCGCGGACACCGATGGCACCCCGATCCTTGACATTTCCGAAATCTGGGCAGTGGGCGCCCGGTCCGACAGCGAGATCTACGAGGAGCTTAAGGCCCGTGTCGCCCGGATTGGCGATGATCCCACGCTCCAGCCGCTGAAGGACGTTATTGTCCAAATGGGACGCCTTTATGAAACCGTCGAGGCCGCTGCCGAACCCCCGCGGGAGCCCTCCCTGCCGGACTGGCTTGTCACCGCCCTGCGGGACCAGCTCAATCTTGGCCCCGAAGAGATCGCCGGCATCACCGAGCAGCAGGGACAAGAGCTGCTGATGAAGCATTGGTCCAGCCGCCGGGAGTCCTAAGCCTTGATCCACCGATGAGATTTGGGAGCTGCTCGGCGTTTTAACCACGAAATGCCCGTCGTATCAGGGAAAATTGAACTTGCGACAGTAGCAACATTCCTGAAATGAAGGACATCTCGTAGATGCAAGTTTCCCACAATCCCTCCGCCGTGTCAGTTTCCTTCGACGAACCAAACCTCGTGTCCACCGCCGGGTTGCTGCCGGCCATGGTCCTGGCCCGGGACTCAGGCCTGCATGAACTGACTGACCAATGGCTCAGCGTGCCCACCGACAAAGGTGCCAACCCCGGGTTAAAGATTGCTTCCCTCGTGGCCGGGATGGTGGCCGGCGCCGACTCCATTGACGATATGGCCCTGTTGCGGCACGGAGCCATGAAAAAGGTCTTCACCGCCTGCTATGCCCCCTCCACCCTGGGGTCCTTCCTGCGCTCCTTCACCTTCGGGCACGTACGCCAGCTCGATGCCGTGGCCTCCAGGTTCCTGGTGAGCCTGAACCGCAAGGCCCCACTGCTGGGTGATGTTGCCGCTGATGACTACGTTTACCTCGACGTCGATGACACCATCATCGAGGTCCACGGCTACCAGAAGCAGGGCTCGGGCTACGGATATTCCGGGGTGCGCGGGCTCAACGCCTTGCTGGCCACAGCATCCACGAAGGACGCGGTGCCGTTCATTGCCGCCCAACGCCTGCGCAAGGGCGCAGCCAACTCCGCCCGCGGAGCCAAGAAGTTCGTCACCGAGGCACTGGGCACGCTCACACGTTGCCAACCCGGATCGAAGGTGTTGTGCCGTTTCGACTCCGCCTACTACGGCCACGGGCCGGTATCGGCGGCCTTGAAGGCGGGCGCGCAGGTCTCGGTGACGGTGCGCATGGACCCGGCCGTGAAGCGGGCGATCGCCACGATCCCGGAGGATGCCTGGGAGACCATCCACTACACCGATGCGATCCTTGACGAATCCACCGGGGTTTTGGTCTCCAGCGCCGAGGTCGCCGAAACCGGCTTCACCGCGTTCACCTCCCGCAAGAAAGCCGAACGGGTTCCCGGGCGCCTGGTGGTGCGCCGGATCCCGGAACTGAACCCGAAGAAGGCCGCCGGGCAAGGCACCCTCTTTGACAGCCACCGTTTCCACGCGTTCTTCACCACCGTGGACCACGGGGTCCTGGACACCGTCGCGGCGGACAAGGCCCACCGCCAACACGCGGTCATCGAGCAGGTCAACGCAGATTTGAAGGACAGCGCACTGGCCCATATGCCCTCCGGGCACTTCGGCGCCAATAGTGCCTGGCTGGTGGCCGCGGCCATCGCCTACAACCTCACCCGCGCCACCGGAATCCTGGCCGGCGGCACCTTCGCCAAGGCCAGGAGCGCAACGGTCCGGCGCAAGCTCATCCAGGTTCCGGCGCGCATCGCGCGCAGTGCCAGGAAAACCAAGCTCCGGCTTCCGCTGGATTGGCCATGGGAAACCGAATGGGAACGGCTCTTCACTTCCGTGCACGCCCCACCCCAAATCGCCTAGAACCGTTCACCGAGCCCTCTGCGGCGCAACCAGGAAACCATCGTGGAACACCCGCCGGCAGAGAGGCTGGCGCCCTTCCCGTGCCCAAAAACGAAACCGCCCCCGTCCGTCGTCAGCAGACGACGACCGGGGGCGGATCGGTGGATCAAGGCTAAGGGGGTCGCCTCAGAAAACGGAAAAAATCGTACGATCAGGGCGCGTGCAGCCAGGTAGCCACTGGACTGCGGCTTGCCAATAGAAGCCACCCATAGCCTGCCCGCAGGGGAACCTCTACCGGGCTGCAAGGTGGATACGGACAGGTGGGCATGGGTGAAAGCCGGAGAGGGCGGAATTTTATTGCGCCAGTCAGAGCATTGCGGTCAGTACTCCTCCGTCAGCGCGCACGGCAGTTCCGTTTGTCGCGGAGGAGAGGGGGCTTGAGAGATACACGGCGAGGTTCGCGATTTCGGCGGGCTCGATGAAGCGCTCAAGGAGAGATGTCTGATTGCCACCAATGATCATTGCTTTCATCTCATCCGCTGACATTCGCTGCGACTCCGCAATGTCCTGGATGGTACCGGCAACGCCGTCGGAGTAGGTCGGGCCGCCGAGGATCGTGTTGACCGTCACATCGGTTCCGCGAGTGAGTTTGGCGAGGCCGTTGCTCAAGGCGAGCATCCCTGCTTTCGTCACGCCGTAGTGCGTCATGTCAGCGGGTACGTTTACGCCTGATTCGCTGCCTACGAAAATGATCCGACCCCAGCCAGCATCGATCATCCCGGGTAGTAGCTCTCTGGAGAGCCGGACTCCGCTCATCACGTTTACCGCGAAATAACGAGACCATTCATCGTCAGATATTTCAGTGAAGGGCTTTAGCCCGAAGAGACCGACGTTATTGACAAGGATGTCGACGGCCCCGAGCGTGCTGAGCAGGCTCTGCACCGCTGAGGCGTCTGTGAAGTCCGCTGCAATGCCGGTAACGACTCCGCCAGGCACTTCGGCCTGAAGGTTCTTCACCGATTGCTGGAGGCGGCTGGCGTCGCGGCCGTTGATTACCACCTCGGCCCCTTCTTGGAGGAGCGCCTTTGCGATCGAGTACCCAATCCCTTGCGTTGACCCGCTTATAAAGGCGCGTTTGGTTGACAGTTGCATGTCCATGGTCGTTTTAGCCTCTCGCATTACTTGCTCAGTCAAGTAAGAATAGTCAAAATTGTTTGCCCAGTCAAGTAAACGGGTAACCTGTATGCATGACTGATTCCAGCGTCCCCAACCTCCTCGCGGGAGATAACCTCGCGACGTGGGCAGCTCTTGCGACGGTATTGGAATGGCTGCCCGCTGCACTCGATGCGCCTTTGGTTCGTGATTTCGACCTCACACACTTTGAGTACGGCATCCTCTTCGCCTTGGCTGACGCGCCGAACCAGATGCTGAGGATGACTGTCCTGGCTGGCTATGCCAATAGCTCGCTTTCTAGGCTCTCTCGAGCAGTATCGCGGATTGAGGGTCGCGGTTGGGTGCAGCGCAGTCGTGACCCTTTGGACGGGCGGTCGACCTTGGCCTCCCTGACCGAGGCAGGGCTTGCGATGGTCGAAAAGGTCACTCCTGTGCATTCTCGGACCGTTACGAAATTGGTCTTAGAGCCTCTCACGACCGCCCAACGGGGTCAGCTGCGCGATATCAGTCTTCGGATTCAACACGCGATTCGGGAGCAGGAGAGTTGGCGGGCAACAAGCACCTTCTCTTCCGACACTGACTAAGAAAATGCGCCAATAGGCGTGCCCCACAAACCCGCCAAACCGCACGCCAGCGTCATTAAGCTGCCAGTCGACGTCATTAAGAAGCAAGGCAGGCACGACTCCTGCTAAAACTGTTTTCGACCAAGAAAACGTTTAACCAGGAGAATCGTGCCTGCCCTTCCATCATTCCTCATCGAACCCCTCTGGACCCAATTCCAGGCCCTGATCCCACCCGTTGAAGACCACCACCCCCTGGGCTGCCATCGCCCCCGCATCCCGGACAGGCTCGTCTTCGACAAGCTCATCCAGGTCCTCGTCCTCGGGGCCTCCTACGAGAAAATCTCCGACACCAACTGCTCCGCCACCACCATCCGACGGCGCCGGGACCTCTGGATCGATGCCGGAATCTTCACCACCCTGGAGCAGATCTGCCTCGAATCCTACGACCGCATCCTCGGGCTGGAACTGGAGAACCTCACCGTGGACAGCTGCATCGTCAAGGCCCCATGCGGCGGGGAAATGGCCGGAAAATCGCCGGTAGACCGCGGCAAACTCGGCACCAAACGCTCGGTCCTCACCGACGGCAAGGGCATCCCCCTGGGATGCGTGGCCGCACCAGCCAACCGACACGACTCCCCGCTACTGCGCCCCACCTTGGAGAAACTCTCCCGCTTCGGATTCCACCTGCCACCAAAGATCACCGTGCACCTGGACGCCGGCTATGACAGCTCCAAGACCCGCACCCTGCTCACCGAACTCGGCTGCGAATGGGTGATCAGCACCAGCGGCGAGCCGCTACAAGCAGGGGCGCGCTGGGTCGTTGAGCGAACCAACGCTTGGCACAACCGAGGCTTCAAGAAACTGTTGATCTGCACCGAACGCCGCACCCTGGTCATCGACGCGATGATCAGCCTCGCCAACAGCATCATCGTCCTGCGGCGCCTGATCCGAGAGGCCTGGCACACCCACCGCTGGGACGCAAGACCCCAACGAAAGCCCTAACGATCAGGGCCTATTGGCGCATTTTCTAACCTCGATATTTCATCGGCACGGGCACGGGCCGCAGGATCTCGATAATTTAAGTAAGTTCTGCCGGCCCTCTGAGCCAAGCTGGTTGTGAGCCACCCGGTTCTTTCCATCCTGCCGAAGGAGACAGCCATGACAGCGACCATCCAGGGATACACCCGTGAGGAAATCCGTGAGTTCATGCATCAGTACTACCTGCAACCACACCGGACGAAGGGAACCTGGCTGGCCTCACAATCCGTGCCGGCATGGACCTTTCAACAGTGGCGGAAGCTGGTCTACGACGGGGACCTCGACCGGAACCTGATACCAAGGGATCATGGGAGCATGACCCGAACATCCGGCGAACGGTCCGCGTTTGAAAAAGCACGCGCCCAGGAAATCGCTGAGCATCAATCAGAAGTGAAAAAGCTCCAGGAGCGCATCTTTGAGCTTGAGGGATCAAACGAGGCCCTGGGAAAAGCTATCGGGCTCTTGCACACGCTGAACGTGCCAGGGCCCGCTACCGAAGCGACGCGCAATCCGAAGCGTTCATCGACACCGAAAACCAGCTCATCCGGACATTGATGGAGTTCACCGGCTCCCAACGCCGGGCACTGGCACTGGCCGGGGTCTCGCGCTCCACCTGGCATTACCGGCACAAGCCCCGAGAACGCGTCCAGGACCCGCTGCATCAGTCCGAGCGGGCCTACGAGAGCCGCATCAGCGAGGAGGACCGGGAGCGGATCAGCGAATTCATCAGGCTGGGATGGGCCAACCACAACTCCGTGGACCATTCCTTCGCCACGGCCTGGGATGCCGGGATCATGCTCGCCTCCCGGCGCACCTGGTGGCGCATCGCCGCGGAGATCGAAGACCAGCTGCTGCGTCCCCGGGTCCCGACCAAACGCCAGAACCGGCGGGGTACGCGGACCAAACCCGTGTTGAAGGCCACCGGACCGGGCCAGATCTGGTCCTGGGACATAACCGATGTGTACTCACCGTGGAAGTCGGTGGTGTTCAAGGTCTATTCCGTGATGGACATCTTCTCCCGCCGGATCGTGGCGTGGAGGGTGGAGGACCGCGAAGCGGACCACCTGGCCGTGGAGATGTTTGAGGGTGCCATCACCGAGCACGGGGCACCGCACACGGTGCATGCCGACTCGGGACCTGCCATGAAATCGCATCTGCTGCGCGATGCGCTGACCGCCCACGGCGTGGAACTCTCCCACAACCGGCCGTACGTGAGTAACGATAATCCGTTCAGCGAGTCGGGATTCCGGACCATGAAATACCGGCCCGGTTACCCACGGATCTTCAAGACCGTGGAGAGCGCCGGGGCCTACATCGGGGACTACGTGCCGTGGTACAACACGAAGCACAAGCATTCGGGGATTGCCCTCTTCTCGCCCGCTCAGGTCCATGACGGGTCCTGGAAAGAGGTGTGGGATACGCGTGAGCACGCGTTGCAGTGCTACTACGAGAAGAACCCCGGACGCTTCCGCACCCGGCCCAGGACACCGGCCCCGGCCAACTGCGTGGGAATCAACCTGCCCGAAACGAAACCGGCCCTACTGAGCGCCTAGTGACTCCACACAGCTTGACAATTTTCGCTCAACACGCCACCCCACGATCTGGCGGGAGAAGATATCCATCACGGAATAGACCTTGAACACCACCGACTTCCACGGTGAATACACATCGGAAATGTCCCAGGACCAGATCTGGCCCGGCCCGGTGGCCTTCAGCACGGGCTTCGCGCTCCGGGCCCGCTTGTTCTGGGCCCTGGTAGGAACCGTGGGGCGCAACATTTGGTCTTCAATCTCGGCAGCGATACGCCACCAGGTGCGTCGAGAGGCGAGCATCACCCCGTTGTCCCAAGCCGTGGCGAAGGAGTGGTCCACGGAGACCTGCTCGGCCCAGCCCAGCTTGATGTATTCACTGATCCGCTCACGGTCCGCCTCGCTGATCCGGCTCTCGTAGGCGCGCTCGGACTGATGGATCGGGTCCCGGACGTGTTCACGGGGATTGCGTCGGTAATGCCACGTGGAGCGCGATACGCCGGCCAGTTCAAGTGCCTGGCGTTGGGAGCCGGTGACGTCCCTCAGGGTTCGGACGAGCTGGTTCTCGGCGTCTATAAACTTTTCGGAGCGTTCGTCGGCTTCGTATCGGGCCCTGACACGTTCAAGTCGTGCAAGAGCCCGATAGCTTTTCCCAAGGCGGTATTGGACCCCTCAAGCATGCGAATGCGTTCCTGGAGCTGTTCGACTTCTAACTGGTGTTCAGCGATTTCTTTGGCGCGGGCTTTTTCAAACGCGGACCGTTCGCCAGATGTTCGGGTCATACTCCCATGATCCCTTGGTACCAGGTTCCGGTCGAGGTCCCCGTCGTAGACCAGCTTCCGCCACTGCTGCAGGGTCCATGCCGGCACGTTCTGAGCAGCCAGCCAGGTTGCTTTGGTTCCGTGTGGTTGAAGGTAGTACTGGTGCATGAACTCGCGGATTTCTTCGCGAGTGTATCCCTGGATTGTTGCTGTCATGGCTGTCTCCTTCAGCAAGGTTTGGACGAACCGTGTGGCTCACAACCAGCCTGACGTAGAGGGGACTCATGAAAAGTGCTCGCGAAATGGGGTGCGTGCCTCATCTGGAATGTGCTCGCGAAATCTCTGGCCCACGCCGGGCGCTCTTGGTGTGCTGGAGGGATGGGTAATGGGATCTCGTTGTCTGCACGCAGGGAAATCACCAAGAAGGAAGCCACGGAGTATGCACGGGCTTCGAAGAAGGCCAAGGGAGTCATCCTGACCCGTTTGGTCATCCAGCTCGGCTGGTCCCGGGCCAACGCCCGCCGGCAGTTGAACCATGCCCTGAAACGGCGCGGACCGGCCTCGGCGGTGAAGCGGAACCCACGTCCACGGACCTACGGGTACGACACGCTCAAGGTCCTGCAACGGGTCTGGCTCATGGCCGGGCAACCATGCGGAAAATACCTGGCCCCGATCATGGGACCCACGCTGCAGAACATGGAAAACCATCCCGGTTCCGCACCGTTTGGCCACGAAAAAGCCCGGTATACCCCGGCAGTTCGGGCTCAGCTGCTCACGATGAGCCCGGCGACCATCGACCGGCTGCTGGCCCCCTGCAAGGCCCTGCTCTATCCCGACGCGAAGTCCTCGACCCGTTCGGTCGCAAATAGGCACCGCGAGGCGATTCCCATCATGACCCACGTGCCGGAGATCGATAAGCAGCCGGGCTTGGTAGCCATCGACACCGTCGCCCATTGCGGGCACACGCTCAAGGGCGAGTTCGCCTTCACCCTCACCGTGACCGATGTGTTCACCGGCTGGACGATGAACCGGGCCATCAAGAACAAGGCCGCCAAATGGATCGTTCAGGCCATGGACGAGATTGCCACCAAATTCCCTTACCCGATCGATCACGTCCACAGCGATAACGGCTCTGAGTTCCTCAACGACGCGGTCACCAAATGGTGTGATGTCCAGGGGATCCGGATGACTCGATCCCGGGCCCACCACTCCAACGACAACCCGTTCGTTGAGCAGAAAAACGGTGACATCGTGCGCCGTTCGGCGTTCAACTACCGTTACGACACCCCCGCGGAGCTGGTTCTCTTGCAGGAGCTCTGGCCGTTGGTGAACCTGCGCAAGAACCTGTTCCTGCCGACCAAGAAGGCTGTTGGCTACCGTTTGAGCAAGACCGGGAGGCAGGTGCGTGACTACGACGCGCCGCGTACCCCGGCGGACCGGGTGAAAGGTACCGGGGTGATGCTGCCACCGGAACGGGCCGCCGTGGAAGAGCTGCTTCGCGAGGTGGATCTGGCGAAATTGACCCGCCGGATCTCGGGAATCCAGCAGGACCTGATCCGGTTGGCTGCCGCCAAGACCTCCTCCCAGGCGAGGGTTGCCTGATGAGTTTCGAGAGCACTTTAGGTGAGGCACGCGGTGGTCATTTGGCGAGCACATTGACATGAGGCACTACGGCTTCTGCGTCGGGGTGAACGACCTGCGAGGGGTCGGTCCACCGGCACGCGGTCCGGGACTACTCATGGATCCATCTTGGCGTACTTCGGCCAAAACTAGATTCTGCATAATGATTGGTTTCCTGGTTCTCGCCCTACGCGATCGAGCTGAGGTGCTCTGTCACCGTGGTACCGCTCCAGCCTGACACGTAGGGACGGGACCCTCGTCACATGGAATCTGCAGAAGACTAAACGTAGCAAGTATGTCAGTACAGAATTCACGCGGATCGGAACGGGTGACAGGCTCGAATACACCTATGTCATTTCCGAGGAAGATGTCAGCGAGGACCTGTTCATCGGAGTTGTGCTTTCAAACGACTCTCCGTATCACCGGCATGGCACCAGCCACGACGATGTCCGCTTCTTTAGGTATCAAGTAAATCCGCCAAGGAGCATTCCTGGATCCCTTGAGGCCAATGAAGATATACCAGCGGTTCAATCAGGCTTTGCCGAACAGCCCAAGGGACCCGTTTGGAAAAGGTTCCTGCCCGGGGGTGGCCTGTAGGTCCTTGACGGCGACCCTGGCGCCGGCGGGTGGCACCGGCGTACCTACCACTGTCTACCATGGGTGTCATTTGGGTGTTATTATGGGGTCATGAGCATTTCAACGACCATCATCGAGGGGCACAACGAGACCGCCCGCATGGACATCCACGAGCTCGTACGACGCTTGAACAGCCATCTCGGCCCTCTCTTGGTGGCCGCACTGGCAGGTTCTAAGGACAGGAAGCTTCCCCACAAGTGGGCGAAGCCCGACGGTCCGACCCCCGGTCCGGCCTTCCAAAAACGCCTGCAGCTGGCACACCGCGTCTGGATCTCGCTTGCAGATGCAGAGAGCGAGGCCATCGCGCGCGCTTGGTTCATTGGCGGAAACCCCTTTTTGGACGAAGACACCCCGATCACCGCGATCCGCGAAGACCGGCACAAAGAGGTCTTCCAGGCACTGACGGCGTTCCTCGAGGACAGGCAAGACGTTTGAGCGGGCGGCAGTGCACAAAAACGGGTCTCTGGATCCTGGACGATTTCCGGTCCGGCCGCCGGGTTGCCACCGCCAACCGCGGTGCCTTGGATCCGCCCGAGCGTCTGAGCGGTGATGACCCGGCGGGCTGGAACCGCTATGACACGCCGGGCTCCACAGTCTATATTTCTGACAACGACGAGATCGCCTTCGCGGAAGTGCTGTCGGGGTACGCCATGAAGCTTGGCTCCAAGCACCCGATGCAAAAGGATGCCGACTTCATGGGCATGACCCTGGACGATTACTTCAAGGGCGTCAAAGACGACTGGGGCAACCAGGTCAAGATGGGCTGTCTGCCGCGGCACTGGCGCGATCGGCGCAACATCTACCAGCTCACACTGAACGGCGCGGGGTGGTGGGTCGATGTCGAACACCCCGACTCCATCTCAGCCATAAGCGCCGGCATCGGCGAGAAACTCAAAAATGAACTTGGCATCTCCCAGTTGACGCTCGGCGTCCTCCACGGGGAAAACCGGGCGGCGACGACCAAGATCGCCGCATGGATCCGCGAGCAGACAATGGATGACGGAAGCCTGCCGTTGGGTATTCGGTTCATGAGCAAACACGGTGGGGGTGACTGTTGGGCGTACTGGCTGCGCCGCCGGGACGATGGCTTGGACGGCGACGAAATGGCCTCCGATTCGGGCACCGGAATCCAGTCCCACAATTCCGCTCTACTGACCGTGGCAAAACGCTTCGGCATCAAGATCTGGTAGACAGAACGTGAGCACTCCCCCGGCCCCACTGCAGCAGTTTCAGGACATCTTCCCTGCCGCCTTCCAGACGTTACCGGCACCAGAGCTGCCCGACCGAGCCAACCTCAAAACGGTGCGAGCTGCCATCGCCGGCGCCTTGGCCCAGACACCTGCACAAGAGGTGGCGGAAGAGTGCGAACGATTCGGCCTCGCGCCACCCCAAGATGGTGAGGATCCCTGGAAGGGCAAGATCCGATACATCGAGAAAAAGCTCCGGGAATTCTCCCTGCAGCAGCTCGTCGCCCTGGGCCACCGGGTCAACGAGGAGCATCCTTCAACGGAACTCGAACATGTGCTTTCCCTTGCCGGCGTCGGCGGGGTGGCTGGCGACCTAAAGAACCTCATTTTTGCCGCAAACGGTCCGAAGCCCAAGATTGTCCTGCTCGATGCGGTGAACAACGACATCCAGATCACCAAAAACGCCGAACACTGTCTGGTCTACAACAGGTCACTACCGGCCGATGGACTGAGCTGGCGGGCACTGGTGTCCTGGTGGGCCGACACAGAAACCATCCCCGCCGAGACCGAACGCGAAACGGCCGGGACGCTCTACCGCCGTCTCATGGCATCGATGGAGGGCAACGGCGCCGAGCAATTCCTTTTCCAGCAATACTGCAGTCTGTACGGTGCCCACGGGTTTGACCTTCCGGCTCTGATCCCGCAGGTGTACCTGCATTACGATCCCTACACCAAACGCCACGGCGGTACGCTTCCTCGGCAACGGATGGATTTTCTCTTGCTGCTGCCGAACCGAAGGCGGGTCGTGCTCGAGCTGGACGGGGTCCAGCATTACGCTGACCCGGACGGGCGGGCCAAACCGAGGTTGTACGCCGAGATGGTGGCCGAGGACCGCCGACTCAGGCTCACCGGCTACGAGGTCTACCGCTTCGGCGGGTTCGAATTCGTGAACCGGGACCAGGCGGGGACCATGTTGAACGGCTTCTTCCGAGAGCTCCTCCAGTTGTGAATCGCGAGCTTGGAACTCCCGGCACCACATCCAACGATGCTCACGTGCCGGCCCGCACGTGGCACCTGTAGAACGCAGATAATGGCGGTTCCGTCGTTTTCCCTCAACATGAACCTATCCAGGTAGCTTCAAAGACCCCCAGCTAAACCGACAGTCAACCCAAATTACGACACTAACCTGATGGTTCTGCGTTGGTCTCCTGACGTCAGGATGATGTATACCCCAAACTGGCACGTGTGACCTGGCGCGCTATTTCACGCCATTGCTACCCATGCCCCACCCCCAGGCGGAAGCTCTAGCGGGCGGCCGAGGAACACCCGAGGAGGCAAGGGGTGAGCTCTTGGAGAGCGTCAACTCCGATTCCTGCCCTGGTGCGCGCAACTGGTGAGCGATGCAAACTTTGACACGAACGGCATGAGGCGGGCTAGTGATGGATATAGCTCCATCTCTAGCCCGCCCCATAGGGTGTTGCTTTACTGCTGTGGCCGTCTCAAGCTGTCCTACGGCCCGGTACTGCAGGTACTACCGGTGTTGCTGGTACTGCTGTGGTCGTCTCAAGCTGTCCGACGACCACGCCCTCCGGGTACTGCTTTACTGATTTACTGCTGGTACTGCCGGTTTTGCTGCGGCCGTCTCAAGCTGTCCGACGGCCGGATACTGCTGGTACTGCTTTACTGCTGGTACTGCTTGATTGCCGGGGTAACTGGTTCTGCTGTACTGCTGCGGTCGTCTCAAACTGTCCGACGACCACGCCCTCCGGCTACTGCTTTACTGCTGGTGTTGCTGGTACTGCTTGATTGCCGGGGTAACTGGTTCTGCTGTACTGCTGCGGCCGCCTCAAGCTGTCCGACGACCACGCCCTCCGGCTACTGCTTTACTGCTGGTGTTGCTGGTACTGCTGTACTGCTGCGGTCGTCTCAAGCTGTCCGACGACCACGCCCTCCGGCTACTGCTTTACTGCTGGTACTTCTTTACTGCGGTGGCCGTCTCAAGCTGTCCGACGGCCGGGTACTGCCATGCGGGGTTCCCCCGAAAGGAAGCAACTGCAGCTTCCTCAATCTGGGGGTAATTCGCTCTCCTCCCCCGCATGCCAAAAAATATAGTACTGCTTCCAGAGAAAATCAAATCCCCAAGTTTCCGGGGTTTTTGGAGGGGTTGGGCACCAAACCAAGCGAGGTCGCTGGCTTACGGCATGGTCCCCTCGGGATGCCCGGGGGTGACCTGGCCGTAGCGGACTCACCGGCGGGCAGATCCTGCCGGCCGGCCGGCGGTGGACCCACCGGGACGAGGAGCTGTCGATCGCGGTCATCGGGTTGCCACAAGCAAAGGCGCTACCTCAGGGGACAACCAATGAGTAGTCGAAGTCTTCGCAGCCGATGCTTGCGGTCAGTTCCGTGGTGCGGTTCTGGTCCTGGCAACGCAGCAAAATCGCTCATCGCGGCACGGAAGCCCCCGCAGAACCGCCTGGTGCGGCCGAGGGCACACCTCTGGCGCGTGATTCACACGGATCCTTGCCGGTTCCGCTGAAGAAACGGGTGTTCTCGGGTGCTCGGGCTTTGACCTGCAAGTTCCTGCCCGTGGGGTCACCGACACCCTTGTGGTCCAGGACCTTGATGCAGTCCGCTGAAAAGGTTGGTTCGGCGCGGGACCGGACCCCTGAGCTTGTTGGTCCGGAATGAGGCTTGGTTCCCCCTGGACGCCTGGGGTTGCCACGGGCTGTATTCAGCCACGGAAGCACTGGGCAGGGATGGATTTGACAGGGCCCGGCACTCGTTATTAGCCTATTGCTACTTGCATCCGTTGATGGATTTGACCGGCCAAGAGGGGAGGGACACGTCGCCGTTAAGCTAAACCTAAACCGAGACAAACCACCCCATTCATCGAGGGCCCCTCTGGCATAGAGGGGCCTTCTGTTTACCCGGAACGAGTCCCTCGTCCGCCCTCGAGGTGCGGGCATCTTGCCGCCTCTGCCCGGGCCGGGGAAAACAGCGAAGACGTTTATCCCCCCAAGCGGTGAAAACCTCAAGCGTCCGGCCGTGGAATCCCCGGCCGGGCGCTTGAGGCGATTCCATGGTGGTCGGCGACAGTCTGCCGGGCAGATGTTTCTCGCCGTGCAGTTCTTCCCTGGACGACGCCAACGGGCTGCCGGGCTGCGCCTTTTTTAGTAGGGGCGGTACTCGTCCACCATCGGGCAGTCGAACGGGTCGCAGGCGGAGATGTGTGTGATCGACTATCTGTAGGCCGTTTGAGCCAAGGAATCCAGCCAAGTTGGTGGCCGGTTTCCAGCCAAAAGAGCGGTAAGAATCAGGCCAGAGAATTCCACCCGGAAATCATCATTCCCGGACTGGCCTGCAGAGAAAGACCACCCGGTGGTTCGGGCCCGTCCAGTGTGTCAAGGCACATGGGCCCGCCACCACCCAGATAAGTTCCATACGGCGCTGCCATTGCAAAGCGTGTGCGCCGGAAGGAACTGGAAAGCAGATGACGGTACCCATGTCCGTACAAGAAAATATCAGAACTATGGATTCCCAGGGAATCTCGGGCCGGGAGATCGCCCGACGGTTGGGAGTCAGCCGGGACGCGGTCTCCAAGTACGCCAACCAACAGGATTTCTCCCCGGCCCCGGCGGCCCCCACCGCCCGGCCGGGCGCCTCGGTGCTCACCGGGTTCGAGCACCACATCGGGCAGTGGCTCACCGATGATGATCGCCGACCGCGCAAGCAGCGGCATACGGCCAAACGGGTCTTTGACCGGCTCGTGGAGGAACACGGTTTCACCGGCGCGTATTCGGCGGTGCAGCGGTACGCGAAGAAATGGAAGGCCGCCCACCGGAAGCCCGGGGAGGGCTTCACCGAGCTTCTCTGGCCCGCCGGCACCGTGCAGGTCGACTTCGGGCAGGCCGAAGCCATCATTGCCGGGGTCCGGCAGGTGCTGCACATCTTCTTGGTGACCTTCCCGTTCTCGAACATGCGCTTCGTACAGGCCTACCGCGGCGAGACCGCCGAATGCGTCGCCCACGGGCTGCGCACCGTGTTCGAGCACATCAACGCGGCGCCACGGCACCTGGTGTTCGACAACGCCACGGGCATCGGTCGGAGGGTCGGAACCAAGGTCGTCGAGTCGAAGCTCTTTGGTGCGTTCAAGCTCCACTACCGGTCCGAATCACGCTATTGCAACGCGTATTCGGGGCATGAGAAGGGCAACGAAAGAAAACGCGGTCGGGTTCCTGCGCCGCAACTTCATGGTCCCGCTGCCAGAAGCTGCCTCCCTGGCCAGGCTCAATGAGGTGTTGATGGCCAAATGCGACTCGTTGGCCGCCACCGTGCACTACCGCAAGGGCCTGCCCCTGGGCGAGCTGTTTGCCCAGGACGTGGCCGCGTCCCTTCAGCTGCCGGGGATCGGTTTCGAAGCGGTGCGCTACGAATCGCGCAGGGCCGACAAGACCGGGAACCTGCTCATTGATGGGAACACCTACGCAGCCGGGCCAATGTTCAATGGGCGGATGCTCACCGTGGGGCTGGGCCATGAGGTGGTGCAGATCCTGGACGAGCACTCGGCACCGGTGCGCACCTTCGAGCGTGTCTTCGGGACGCAGGCCGAGACGATCTTCGACCCGGCGTCCCCTCTCCCGTTGCTGGTGACCAAACCCGGTGCGTGGTCCCATTCCCCGTTGCGGACCCTGGTCAGCGACCCGGTGCGCGACTGGCTGGATGCGGCCACCGCCACCAACCGGCGCCGGTTGTTCAGCGCGGTGGACGCCGCGTCCGGGACCACCGGGTTCGATACCGCGATCCAGGCCGCCGACACCCTGATCCAGCGCGGGGACGAACCGGACATGGCCATGCTGGGCATGCTGGCCCGCCGCCTGGCCGACGGCACCGAACCACCGGCGGCCAACGTGGATCTGAGCGTCTATGACACCTTCACCATCCTGAACACCAGCACGGGAGAAGTCGCATGAATCCGATCACCGTCCAGGAGATCCTCGAGGCCGGAAAGCACGCCTCGCTGACCGGCAGCGTACTCACCGAGTGGGCCGAGAAAGGCACCCCGAAACAACGCGAATACCTGCACGGGGTCCTGGTCGCCGAGCACGAATCCCGACTCGAATCCCGGCGCCAGCGGCTGCTGAAGGCAGCGCGGCTGCCGGCCTTGAAAACCCTGAGCGGCTTCGACTACACCTGCGTGAAGTTCACCGGGGACTACGGACATGAGCCCCTGGAGTCCCTGGATTTCATCGACCGCGCCCAAGACCTCGTCCTCTATGGCGACGTGGGTACCGGCAAGACGCACATGGCCACCGCCTTGGTGGCCGCGGCCTGCCGGCGGGGCATCGCGGCCGGGTTCTTCACACCTCGGCGTTGGTGATGATGCTGCGCCGGGCCAAGGAGGAGGACCGGTTGGATAAGGAGCTCGCATCCCTGGCCAAAAATCAGGTCTTGGCCATCGACGAGCTGGGCTACCTGCCGATCGACACCGAGGGTGCCAGGCTGTTGTTCCAGGTCATCGCCGACAGCTATGAGAACCGTAGCTTGATCATTACCACCAACCTGGAGTTTTCAAGGTGGGGGACGGTGTTTGGGGATGACAACATGGCCGCTGCCGTCATCGACCGGCTGGTCCACCACGGAAGGCTGAACCGTCCCGGAAATCATGCCGCCGTCTTGTGGGCGGCAGCGTCGGGTAACGAGCCGGAAATTTCAGCATAGTAGGTTCGCTCAAATTCCTCCGGGGTTTGGTGTTCCAAAGTGGAATGCAAGCGCTCATTGTTGTACCAGTGAACCCAGTCGAAGACGACCTCAATCACGTCGGATTCAGTCTTCAGGGCCCCGGTTCGGAACGGTGAACCCTTGGCCACGGCTTCGTTCTTGAAGAGTCCCATCACGGTTTCGGCGGCCGCATTGTCGTACGCATCCCCGACGCTGCCGATCGAAGGGATCAGTCCCTCAATCTCCAGGGTGTCGGTGTAGCGGATCGAGGTGTATTGACTGCCCGCATCGCTGTGGTGCAGAAGTCCCTTGTCAACCGGTCTATTGGCGTTTTTTCGGCGCCATAGTGCCATCTTGAGGCACTGCTCCACGAAGGCGGTGTCCTTGACCGTGGAAGTTTCCCAGCCGACGATGGCCCGCGAATACAGGTCGATCACCAACGCGACGTAAACGAACCCGGAATACACCGGGACGTAGGTGAAATCGGTGACCCAAATCCGGTTTGGCGCGCTGGCCTGGAAATTGCGGTTCAGCCGGTCCCCGGCGCGTTTTCCGTCCTTGCCGGGGATGGTGGTGCGGGTCTTGCGGCCACGGACAAGCCCGTTCATGCCTTCGTCTCGCATGAGCCGGTCCACGGTGTGTTTGGAGGCCTCAGGGAAGTCATTGCGGCGCAGCCACGCGGTCATCTTCCGGCGACCGTAGAGGATTTCCGGCCGCGGCCGCCCCTTGGCGTCTGGGATGTTCAGTGCGCGTAACGTGTCGATGACCCTGGCGTCCTCGACCGCCCGCAGTGCCGGCAGTCGTGTTTTCCAGGCCCGGTAGGTCCGTGCGGCGACCTGCACGCCCTGCTCTCGCAGGACGGAAC
The DNA here is from genome assembly GCF_014190875.1 of Paeniglutamicibacter cryotolerans. Classification (NCBI taxonomy): domain Bacteria; kingdom Bacillati; phylum Actinomycetota; class Actinomycetes; order Micrococcales; family Micrococcaceae; genus Paeniglutamicibacter; species Paeniglutamicibacter cryotolerans. The sequence continues at coordinate 153,106 of NZ_JACHVS010000005.1, forward strand.
AGATCGACTCGACCGCATGGCCTTTGGCTCTCAGTTCGTCAATGAAACGGCAAATCAGCGGCGGCGAGGGTCGAGTTCCCTCGCGAAGAAAATCGATGCCGCTTTCAGGATCTCGTTGGCTTCCTTCAAGTCCCGGTTTTCGACCCGCAGCCGCTTGAGCTCATCGATCTCATCGGTGGTTGGGCCGTCCTTCTCGCCTGAGTCCACCTGGGATTGGACCACCCAACGGCGCAAGGACTCGGCGCCGACATCCAGCTTCGGGGCCAGTGCCTTGCATGCTGCGTAGAGCGATGGATATTCGGTGATTCGATCCAGGACCATGTTCACGGCACGGTCACGAACTTCGGCAGGGTATTTCTTGGGCATGGTTGCCATCTTTCTCAAAAAAGACAGCGGCATCAAACCCGGGACGGTTCACGTTGGCAGCCTATGTATACCGAGTTTGGCAAACATAGATCGCGCTGCCGCTGAAAGCGCAACCGCCGATAACCGCACATATGAAGTTATGGTTATCACTTCCATGCTGGACTCTTGGCCTTGCGCCTTTGGGTGCTAGCTCGGTCCACAGGGATGTTGCCGATGTTTGACCGACTTCAGTTGTCCGCATCCTGGAACAGGTGAACCGATGTATGCACAATGGTTCTTTTATGAGAACCTTTATGTATGAATGTTGTGACGACCCGGGAGGCGGCCGACCGCCTGGGCATCAGCGATGTCGCGGTGCGCAAGATGCTCCGCAGTGGCCGACTCACCGGCGCGGGGACCGCCGGCCGCACCCTGCTCATCGACCCCGCCTCTTTGCAACGGGTGGTCGATTCGGGTAAACATACCGGCAGGTTATGGAGCCCCCGGACGGCATGGGCAGCCCTATGCATCCTTTCCGGGCAGGAAGCACCCTGGATCACTGCGGCGGAAAAATACCGCCTTAAAACCCGCCTCGGCGACCTCGGATCCGAGGACGTGCATCTGCTGGCCAGGAACCGCGCCGCAGTAAAGCGCTACCGGGGAACCCCGGCGGCCGTGGACCGGCTCCGCCCACGACTGATGCCAACCGCGGGTTCCGCCATGCACGATGAGGTAACGGCCGCGCGCTTTAGCCTCTCCGGCGGCGGCGGGTTTGCCGAGGGCTATGCGACGGCCGGAGATGGCGAGAAGTTTGCCAACGCACTGGGCCTGGTGGAAGACCCCAACGGCAACGTGGTCATCCGCGAAACCACACGCACCGAACCATTCACCTCCAGCCATACGCCCTGGGCCGCGGTCGCCGTGGACCTGATGGATTCGCTATCCACCCGGGAACGCTCCGCGGGCATCCGCGTCCTCGAGGAACTGCTCCATGGCTGAGCCAAGCAGCGCTGACCTAGCTGGGATTCGACCCGTCTGGGAAGTCCCCGCGCCCGCGGGCGGGTGGGGCTCGCCGTGGCCGCAGTGTCTGGAATTGGCCCGAGCGCTGCCCGCCAGCAAATGGACACTGGTGGGCGGACTCATGGTGCAGCTGCACGCCGCCGTCGCAGGAATGGAAGTCACTCGGCCGACCTCCGACGTCGACATCATCCTGCATGTCGAAACGGGTTCGGTCACCGCCAGCGAGCTCAACGAAACCCTGCACACACTCGGATATAGCCTGCAGGCCTCGATCGATAACGGCGCCCCGGCCCACCGTTTCGTGCGAGGCGCCGAGCAGATCGACGTCATGGTCGCCGACCATGGGGTGGCCAAGCCTCCGTTGCTCCTGGGCCGGAGGGAAGTGTTCCGGATTCCTGCCTGAACGCAGGCCCTGCAGCGCACCGTCCATTGCCGAATCGACACAGGCGAGGGAGCCGTGAGCGTTAGCATCCCCAATACGCTTGGCGCCCTTGTCCTGAAAGGAGCGGCCTACCGGGAGGACTCCCGAGACGGACGCCGCCACTTGGATGATGCAGCGATGCTCGCGGCCACGCTCAAGGACCCGCTCGGGGTGGTGCCGGAGCTGAAGGGCAGCGACCGCAGCCGGATCATCACCCTGCACCAGGCATTGGCTGACCCATTGTATCCGTCCTGGCTCATGCTCGATGAAAGGGACCGGACCCAGGGCCAGGACACCCTGCGCATCCTGGCAACCAACCCGCAGGACTTCGAACTGCCAGCGGGGTTAACCGGCGGGCTGGCGCCAAGGACCGGTCGCTAGATCGCTCGGGTAATCGTAAAGCTGAATTATTCGCGTGGAATCGTGCGGTAAGCGTCAGCCAAAAACATTTCGGAATTCACATGACTCCTGTTCGATGCATGAACTCCGGGATCACTCGGCGGCACCAACTCCCCGGATTGAACGTACCGACAAGCCATATTTGCCACCCATGGGCTAGGATCTGGTTCTACGTCGAGGGCACAAAACGGTGGTCCTGTTCGACGTCCACGCGCATCACCCCAACGCCACGCAGTAGGCCTTTAACTGCGCAGCCTCCCCACCTTCTAAAGTTCAAGTCGACGGGTTTTCACCTTCGGAAGAGTCAGCGGGCCATGAATCGTTTGACGCAGCGGCGGATCTCGCGAAGGGTATTCGCTTCGGCAGTCCGACGTCCGACGTAGGCGATGGTTGTAGGGTCATATTCCGTTCGGGATCGGGCGATCATATACGGAACACGATTCAGCTGCGGGCCACCGTGGTGGTTGAGCCTGTGCCGGGTCGATGTGACGGAGGATGCGGGGATGGGGTTTGCTGCGGCCCAGGCTGCGAACGCGGCCTGGCGAACGCACCGGTCCGGGGGCGAATACGAGATCAGCACCTGGGCCCCAGACGCAGGACCGACACCGGAGAGCTCCAACAGGCCGGATGCCATGGCGTCTACAGCGTCGCGCAGAACCTGGTGGTTCGATGCCAGCCTGGTATTGATCTGCAAGATGGCGGCGACCAGCCGTTTGACCTGGACGCGAGCGATCTTGGTCTTCAGGCCCTTGTCCCGGTGGGCCCGCCACCAGCTGACCAGCAGGATCTACGCGTCGGCGAGGGAGCATCGTGCCCCGACGTCCAGGTCCATGGTCCGTAACAGTGAGATGGGCATCAGCCGGCAAGCCGTTGGCGTGTCGCACCATGGCATTGAAGGGCGTTGAGCGGGCTACACGGGACCTCGCGGTTACCCTCGGTATGGGATTCGGCCAGGGTCTCACCCTGTTCTCCGAACATCGTTCACTCTGCCGCCATGACATCCATTTCATCCGACTTTCAGTAGCCCGTACGCGAGGCCGGAGCGAAGGGCGCAGCTGGTCACCACGATGAACAACATCAGCCGCCGGGGCATGGCAAAGGCCAGCCACGTCTCTTCGGTGTGGTTGGCCTTTGCTATTGGTTGTTTGCCACGGGGCGGGGCACCTATGTGCCGCCTTTCCTGGCATCATGGATCCCAGCTGAGTTTCGACCGACGGTACCCATCCCAGGTCCTCGATAACCGGTCCCCTTTGATACCCACTGCGGTAGCCAATGGGTGGCACTTGAACGAGAGTGCCGCGTCAAAGGTAGGATGCCCATGACGCGGCAAGCCAGCTATTCCCGAATCAGCCAATGACCCCCGCTGTCAACGAGTACAGAGATCTCCTTTGCCTTTAATCCTGAAGGCTACTTGGAGGTAAAGCCCGCGACGCAATTCGCGGTGGCATCCTCGTATGTGGCCCCAGCGTTGGCTTCCAGCCCGGCCTTGTAGGTATCAAGCAGCGCCTGCGGGTCAGCAACCTTGTAATCCGTAGCGATCTTAAGCCAAGCAGTCTCGGCATCGTCGCCGGCTGCGGTCTTGCATGGCATGGATTACGAGTCGTCTCATCCGCCGATTCATCTACCCTCCAAGACCCGGCCCTAGGTCAGTTGTTGCCTGCCGTCGGAGTAGGAGAGTGGGACCGTCGGGAATGGGCAGGCCAGAAGGACCTTTCTTCGTCCAAGTGCGAGAATGATGTGATGAACATTGTGATTGCAAGATGAACAAAACCTACGTCTTGGTCAGGCCGGATACCAAGGGTTGGGCTGCGCTTCCGCTGTGCCCTCGCCCGTGGCAACAAACGGTGGTTGCTTGTTCCGCCCACAGTCCCGAGGACCTCGAGTTCGTTGCCCAAAAGCTCAATGCGTGCCCACGCAAAACGCTCGGCTGGGATACCCCGGCCGAGCGTTTTGCGTGATCTAATAACTAACTAACCACCCCTAGGCGTTGCAACGACCCCTAGAATTCGCCCAACCCGGGGTTCCTGGCGTTCAGGCCAACGCAACTTCAGGCTAAAGTAGACCATGGCTCAGGAAGGTGGCAGTTGTAGGTGCTGCTCGCCTGCCCCAACTTCGTTGATCGCTTTAGCAACCGGTATAGGTGGGAACCCCTTCGTTAGTCCACCGAGACAGACTTGACCTGATAGTCGTTCTAACTACTTCGGGCTACACTCATCCACCACGTGTCATGGAAATAGATCAGCATCTGAGAACGCAATGTAAACGGCGTTGGGTCTAAAGAGCTTTCAGAGCCACGACTAGCGCATCAATGTCGCTCTGCGCCGAATAGGCATGTAAAGAGAGTCGCAAGCGCGACCCTCGGGGTGAGGTGCCTATGCGAAACTCGGCGAGCTTAGCTGCAAGCGCATCTGGATCGTCGCATACGATTGCTACTTCGGGTCCGCGGTGGGCTGGGTTTTCGGGGTAGTCGATCTCGTATCCGAGAGCGAGTAGCTCATCTGCGAGCGACTCGCGAAGTGATTCGACATGCGGCCAGCAACTTGCGATGTCAATTTGCTCGAGAACTTCGTAGCCTGCAACACCGGCATACGCTGAGGGGATGGAGTAGGTGCCAGTCTCGTAACGACGCCCATTGTTCGGGTAGTCGACGAGTGCCGGGTCGAACTCGAACGGGTTCACGCGTCCGAACCAACCAGTCAGCATCGCGTTCTGTTCGGCTTTCTCGGGCTCGCGTACGAAAAGCGATGCGATGCCCGGCAACCCCAGCAAATACTTAAGATTGCCCGTCACTAGGAAGTCGCATTGAAGCTCGTTGACCGAGAACGGTACTACGCCCGCCCCTTGGTATGCATCGACGAAAACCAGGGCACCGACCGAGTGCGCATGTTCGACGATGCGCTCGATCTCCGGTCGCGTGCCGTTGATGTAGCTCACCAGTGGAACCGAGACCAGCTTCGTGCGCTCATCGATGTGCGGGATCCAGTTTTCGGCCAGGAGTGCTTCCTCGATGCCTCCCACGTTGACGACTTCGATGCCTTCGCGCTGGGCACGCCACACATTGCCGACCGACGGGAACTCGAGATCGGAAGTGACGAGGCGGTTGCGCTCACCTGACCAATCGAGCGAGGTGACAGCTTGGAAAGCGCCTTCGCTTGCACAGGAGAGCACGGCGATCTGATCGCTCGAGCAGCCTAGGAACGCGGCGCTCTTGGCCCTGTACTGTTCTACAACGCCTACCCATACGTCCCATGGAGCTTGGGAGTCGACGAGCGATGCCGTCATGCATTGCATGGTTTGCGTCAAGTGGTCGGAAAGCGCGCCTTGGCTACAGCTTGCGAAATGCGGTGCTTTGTCGAGCTGTGCGAAATTCCGGCGGAACTGATCGGGTGTGAGTGAGACGGGTGAAATGACGTTGACTGTCATGATTCCCTCAATTCTGTGATTGACGATAGGTTTTCTAGCCGCGCGTCGCGGGGGCTGGGTAGGCGGAGGCGGTGTCTGCGGGTTCGCTCAGGATCTCAGGAACTATGTCCTCGAATCGCTTCACAGGGACACCGTTAGCCGATTCGAAGCGCCGGCCCCAACCAGTGATGATAGAGAAGATCATCACGGCACTGAACATAATGGGGTAGAAAGAGACAAATGCCACGGTAATCGGCGATATTGCTGGCATGCCCTCAACACCGGTTGTCAACTGGCTGATGATGAATAGGAACGCGCTGAACGAGGGGACTATGCATGCGATACCTGCGGCGAAACCCTCCATCACGTTTGCTCGCCGGTACGGATGGAGGCTTGCACGAGCACCGATTTCATCGGCTATGACCGAGAACGGAACGATCGAGGGACCCACAACGCCGGCAAACATGGTCGTCGTGATGGTCTGGCCCACGGCGATGGCAGCTTCTGCACCGCGGGCGCTCTGTGTCCATGGCCGACGCGACAGCGCATTGATGATAATTTCAAATACGCCCGCTTCACGCACAATGCCGATCATCCCAAAGACCGCGATTGACAGACCGATCAGAGGCAGCATGCCGTCAATACCCTCAAAGAGGAAGCCACTCGGGGAGCCGTCCTCAACGAACATAATGTCCTTCGGCGTGATCAAGCCCGAGATGAGCGCGACGATGGTGCCGCTGATGACACCGACAGTGATGGCGAGATAGAGGTTGCGTTTCCAGAAGGCGACCACGATGAGTGCGATGACCGGTAGCAGCATGACGAGTCCGAGTGGCGAGTAGCCGCTGGCATCGACGGAGCCGCCCTGGGCTGGCGGCGCGGCGATATTGCCTAGCACCAGGAACAAGACCATGCTGATTCCAGCAGCAGTGAGCGCGTACTTAGCGCGTGTGCCGACCACTCCGGCGACCTCGGCACTGCCCTCACGGCGACGATAGCGTTGCGTGGATGCCGAGACAATCGTGGTGTCCGAAATCGGGGCGAGGCTATCGCCGAACATAGCACCTGAGAAGATCGCCCCGGCGAGCAACAGAGCGTCAGCGCCGACCATTGCACCAGCGGGGTAGAAGATCGGGAAAGCAGTGAACATAGTGCCTAGTGAGGTACCCGTCGCCATCGACATGGCACAGCACGCAATAAAGACGACGGCAATGAAGAGGCCGCCTGTCACGTTCAACTCTGCAGCCAGCCATACGAATCCCTCTGAGACTCCGGTGGATTCGAGCAGTGACGACAATGGGCCGACGACGAACAGAATCATCACTACGGTCATCGCGATGGGGTTCGATAGGCCTGCAATCACGCTGTCCCAGAATCGGGTGTACTCCTTAGTAAAAACACCGGCAATGACGATGCCGACGATGCCTGCGGTCGTGAGAGCCGTAGTATCGAATGCTTTGAAAACGACGAAGTAGACGATTGCGCCGGCGATAAAAATGATTGGTGCGATAAAAGCACCGAAAGTGCCAACTCGGAATTGCAGTGGTTTGTCGGTATTCAAGTTGATGGCGCCTTTCTTGATCGGGTGGAGCGGGATATGGGTGCCTAGCGAGGAGCCCGGCTTATCGCGGGAGTAGGAATAGCTTGCGTCCGAGGCGGCTTTCGAACCGGTAGTACCGGTCGGCACGCTCGCCGTTCACAGTGGTGCGTGCGCGGTTCATCATCTGCACAATGGTGTCAAGCGACGGCACCGTGCCCAGGATCGTGATGGGAAACTGCAACGACCCGGGCTGGCCAACAAGGAAGAAGTCGTCGTCAAAAGAATGCAGTAGTTCGAATCCGAGCGCTTCCCAGTCTTCAAGGAGGTGTTGTAGGGTCGGCAGCGCGACTGTGCTTCGTTCATCGTCGCTCGCCTCGTACCATGACTCGCGGCAGGCCATGAGGACCATTACACGGTGGGGCGGCTCGGCGGTTGGTTTCACGAACATCGTGGAAGCACTCCTGGGGAAGTAAGATTAGTGGCTAGCGAGGATTATAGGGAGCTGGCTCATTCGAGCCAATATCCCGCTTTTGTGACGCTCGTTACTTTAGTATACTTAAACTTTCTTAAATAGCACTACATTTTTAGTGACCTGTAATCGTTGAGGACGAATCATGAGCTTTCCGTTGCGCGTACGACGGCTCCGACAGGCTAAGGGGCTGAAGGCGAAGGAGCTCGCTGGTTCAGCAGGCATTTCGGCTTCCATGCTCAGCCAGGTTGAACGTGGGCTTGTTGATCCAAGCCTCGAAACACTGCGCCAGATTGCTCAGGTGCTGGATGTGCCGCTGTTCGAACTATTCGTTCCCGAGGTCGACCGTGAGCAGATGCACGTCATGCGTGTGGGTGACGAAATGACGATCACGACGCGCTCCGGCGACATGAAATATCGTCGCAAGTCGACAGTCGGCATGCAGCTCGAGGTGCTTGCGGGAGAACTGTTGCCAGGTGGCGTCTCGCGCGAGACCGTGTGGAGCCATGAAGCAGAGGAATGCATTGTGGTAACCCGTGGTCGGCTCGTGATCGAGACTGACCGCGAGCGTCTCGAGCTCGCCAAGGGCGACAGTTGCCACTTCAATTCTCGAATTCCTCATCGCTTCGTAAATGACACGAAGGAAGGCGTCGAATTTATCGTCTCAGTAACCCCTCCGAGCCATTGACATGAAGCATGCATAAAAAGAGATGTACCGCGCTTCGATGATCGTTTGTGCAGGGTAAATAATTTTGAAATTCCGCCAATAGGCGTTGATGGCTCAGGGTGTGCGTTTGGGCCGGGTATCCCAGCGATGGGTTTGCCAGGCTTGGCGGATGAGCCGCCTGAGGGTAATGACCACGGTCGGGTGGCCGGAGGGGATTTAGCCCTCCGGCTCCCACAGATCCCGGCGTGACAGTCTCCCGTCACCGGGTTCTTCTCAACCTCTTCACCACGCGGTGGGCTCGGTCAATGACGTCACAGCATCATTTCAGGTCTGCCGCATGACGCCTATTGGCGGAATCTTTTAGTGACCCTTAAAGGCCTCCGCCAGCCACCATGAACCCGAATCGGAGGCGATCTTCGCGTCGATCACCAACGGTCTGGCGGGGTTCGAGGCCACCCAGTCCCCCACCGCGTCCAGATCCGCAACGCTGCGCACCGTGATTCCGTCGGCACCAAAACCACGGCCGATGGCCGCGAAGTCGGTGTCGGGGAATCGCACGGAACTCATGTCTGCCTCCGGGTTGTCGATGGCAAAGTGGTGCACCTCGGCCCCGTAGGCCGCGTCGTTGTACACGATGCACACCAGTGGCATCTTCAGCCGCACCGCGGTGTCCAGTTCGGCGATGGCCATGTGGAAGCCCCCGTCCCCGGTACCCAGCACCGGGAAACGCCCCGGCTGTGCCAGGGAAGCGCCGATCGCCGTGTACAGGCCCAGTCCGATGGATTGGAAGGCCTGGGTGAAGCAGAATCCGAACTCGTCTGGCACCGAGAGGAACTGGCTGGGATAGCCCATGAAGTTGCCCGAGTCGACACTGAGGATCCGCTCGGCGGGCAGCAACTCGTCCAGCACCTTGGTCAGCGTGCGCGGGTCGATGAACTGCCCGTCGGACAGGTCCTCGAAATCGACCTGCTGCCAGTGGATCGCTTCCTTGATGCGCACGGCGAGTTCTGCGCTGCGGTAGCCCTGGCGGGCCTGCATGCCGGTGGCCTGCAGGGCTTCAAGTACGTCCGCCGCACATTGTGCCGAGTCGCCCACCACGCCCAGGTCGATGGGCCGGTTGGCGCCCAGCGCTTGTTCCTCGAGGTCGATCTGGACCACCTTGGTTTCGCTCCCGATGAGGTGCCCGTGACGCATCGTCCACATGTTCAGCGCGCAACCGAAGCCAATGATCAGATCCGCGTCGGTGATCAGCTCGGCCGCCAGGGGCGACGAGAACCCGCCGGAGATGCCCAGGTTGAACTCGTCCTCGTTGAACAGGCCCTTGGCCACCGCGGAGGTCGCCACCAGGGCACCGGCGTGCTCGGCCAGGGCCAGGATTTCGGCCTTGGCCTCGCGGCCGCCACGGCCGGCGACGAACACCGGACGCTTGGTCTGGGCAAGCAGCCCGGCCAACGCCTCGACAGAGGCCCGCGAGGGGCGGATCGGCTCGGCCGCCGCCATGGCCACGACGGCGGAGGCCTGTTCCTCGGTGGCTTCCTGCGCCTGGACGTTCAGCGGCAGGTTCAGCACCACGGTTCGGCGGTCGTTCACCGCACGGCGGTAGGCCCGCACGGTATCGGCCACGGCGCTCTGCGCCGAGTGCACGCGCTCGGGCACGGCGTAC
>NZ_JACHVS010000006.1 GCF_014190875.1 Paeniglutamicibacter cryotolerans
CTAAATTGGGCAACTTCCCAAAGCATGTTCCACTGCGAAACTCCTACTTGAAGTTTGATTCCGCTATTTAGGCCTACCCCCATCGGGATAGAAACGTATTCCGGAAGCTCAGGTTCGTCAGGCCGGATGATTCCGTTGTAGATAAAACCGGCTGAAATATTGGACATACGGGGGTACAAGTAAGGGTCGATTTCAGATGCCTCCATGGCATAGGAGTCGTCCTCTAGCGAATCGGATTCCGGGTCATTCATATCCAACGAGCTCCTCCTAGAAACGAACCAAAATTTCAAGTGAATATAAGAGTTTTCCAGCTACGGCTCAATGAGGTTTTGTAAGCCAACAACTGCAGCACCAAAGCTCGTAAGGCCAGCCACGCAGCCTAAGGGCAAGTTGGATGGTGAGGTGCCTAGATAAGTTAGAAATCCTATGATCACACCGACCAAAAGTGACAGAGTTATAACCGCTGCGCTACGGGTAGAAATGAAGCTGGTACGGCTGCCTGGAGCACAGAAATCATCTATGCCGGGTTGATGTTGTGGTGTCTCCACTACTGAGTGGTTCTGATCCGAGATTATCTGCGCCATACCTATATCACGACATATCCAGGCGAAAATGTTCCATCGCCGGAAAACAGAGTTCTGCAAGCGGTCAGCGTTGATTGTTCGACTAGCTCAAGTGAAAGCTGCACTCACCGGAAATAGATCGAGCGACACTGCTCAACTACTTCTTAGCCAGTTTCGTCAGCGGCTGATTGCCTTCTTTATTGGCGGAGGGCTTTGCTTTGGGTGCTGTTTTCTTCGCTAGGGCCTTCGCCCCCTTGACCTCAGTCTCTTTATCCACCACTACAGCCTCTCCCTGGAGTGTGTACACCTTGCGGAGCTTCTCCGTCGTAAACGACATCAGATTTCCTGGGGGGCCAACTGGCCTGCGTGTCGTTTCCAGCAGACACGCCTCTATGAGTTCCGCGGTTCCGCGGGATCGCATAGAAGCGCTGATGCCATATCGTGTGGGGAAGTTCTCGGTAGTGAACCAGACTTCGCTTCCCTGAGGGCTAGCTCGCAATACTTTAAACGGACTCTTACTCGGTTTGTGTCCACCTTCCTCTTGAAGGATCAGTAGCATTGCCAAACCGGGAGCGCTTAGCTGCTGAAACTTTCCTGAAGTCCAAAGTTTGCTCGAAACCTTGAAGTACAGATCTCTTTTCAGACCGCCCTTGGAGTATGCCGTCGATGGAAGTCCGTAATCGGAACCGTCGCCTGACTCATCCAGAAGGGTGATCGTCGATACTTCGCCATGTGCCTTGTCGAGCTTGATGAGATTGAGGTCCTCAAGCCTCTGCAAAGCATTGGCAATTCGACGAGCTCCTTTGCCTGGTGCGTCGGGCAAACCCAAGAGCCCGGCCCACTGTCGCGCAGAAAGCTTCACACTGAAGGGCTTCTTTGCGCACTTCCAGATCAGGGCGACGTAGAGCATCACGGGTACAGCCGCCCCGCGGCCACCTCCGCCCGATACCAGCTTATTCAATGGAGCATCTTCGGTGGGATCGTCGTTGCGGACGAACGAGTTACGGATTGGCACCGCTTTGCGCGCCCCTACGCTCTTGTCTACGACCGCTGCTAGTGATCTGGAATATTCGAGAGCTGCCGCTAAGAGAATGGCCTGTGCTTCCTCTTTTTCAGACTTTTTCAGTGTTTCGACGTCAACTTCGTCAACGACTTTTTCAGTTGCTGAAGAGGAGGCTGCTGTATTGGTATCCAATGGAATTTGATGTCCTACATTCTTCTACGGTCAGCGACGGACTTACTTGTCACCTACTGTAGTAGACAATCATTAACTGCAGCACCAATAATTTTTCAGCAACAACTAGCTAGTGTCAAATATGCCTTGAAATCACAAGGGTGAATCAACTTACTATGTGCTAGCTTTATAAACACGGCCCTTCAAGGGGGGCCCAGAGGTGGGAAAATGGACCCTCGGTGTTAAACAGCAGAAGCCCGCTGGCAGGCGGGCTTCTGAATGAAACATTAAGCCAACTGAATGGCTTACAAGGACCTAGATTCCTTGTGTTTAAGACATTTTTCAGTCTAGGTTCTGCTTGATTGCCAGTCAAGGTGAAACCGCCACGAGCTCCGGCTTTCACCAAGACTCCGGTCTTGGTAGGTCCATTCGCTGTCCTTTATAAGGAAAGCCATATGGATAAGCAGAAAAAGCGTGATCCATTGGTCGTTGGTACGTTCTTCTTAGCAGTGGGGCGCTTTGCGCTCGCAGCTTGGGAATTTATCAAAGACTTCATGGATCAGTAAATAAGTAAACGGCCGGTGGCCCCTTGCAGCTCGTGATGCAAGGGGCCACCGGTCTTTATGTTCATACTCCTAATACCTCATGTTCTTAGTCCGCATATAGTCCTTGGACACGGAGAGAGGCCCGGTTACTACCGTTCGATTCCTTGGTCTCGGTCAATCTCCGGCGGCCTGAAAACACGCCGTGCGGGCGGCGTTTCCTGACCCGGAACCCGGGTACCGGGTGGATACGGAAAGCTCGCCCGGTGAATCCTCCAATGCTCTTCCAGAAGCTTTTGCGCCGCGACGCGCTCGGCCTCCTGCGCCGCCCGGTGCGATACCAGGGCCAGCCCCTGGGCTCTGGCTTGTTCACGTTCGACACTCACCGACTGTTTCGGCTGCACGCTCCGCCGGGGAGCCTGCTCCAGCCCGTGCTCTCGCTCCAACCGTGTGCAGGCGCTCTGCGCTGCCCGGCGATCGTTGCGCCCATGCCACACCTCCCCCAGATCACTAATCCGGGAGACGACCAGGTGAACGTGGTCTGCCCCGTGGCGGACCATCACCCACGGATGCTCGGCAAAGCCCAGGTCCTCGGCGAAGGATTGGCCCATGTCGGCCCACTCCGCATCGGACAGGACCCGGTCCTGGGCGGTGTTGCGCAGCGAGACGTGCCAGACCGGGTTCTTGATCTCCGCCCGGGTGTTCAGGGCCTTGCGCAGCTCCCCCGCCCACCGACTCGGCTCGGTCTGCCCCTCCATGCCCAGGTTCGAGGCGATCACGATGCCACCAGGGCGGGTGACTCCCCCGAACTCATACACGTGCTCATTCGCCTTGCCCACACCGTGCAGGTAGGCCCCAATGTCCCCGGGGTTACGTCCCCGGGTGATGTTCGCAATCACGGCAACTCACCGCGCACCCGGGCCAGCTCCGCACGCGTCGCCTGAACCGCTTCCAGCAGCTCGGCACCGCCCGGCGCGTGGCCGGAGTTCACCGCCCGCACCAACTGATTCAAGTTGGACCCCACCCGGCCCAGATCCGCACGCAGCTTCGCCACCTCAGCACCCTGGCCTCGCGGCTGCTCTGCCTCGAGCTGTCCGGTCACCTGCTCCCGCGCCCAGGCAGAGAGGCCCCGGCTTTCAGCGGCTGCGGTCCAGGCGGCGTGTTCGGCCGCGGTCAGGGACATCGACACCCGACGCGTCCGCGGATGCTCCACCGCTGGCCGACCACCGGCCCGGGGAGGCACCACCGGCGGGGCCGGCGGTGCCTCAACAGCCGGCGGCGGCGGAGCCGGCACCCCGGTGACGAACGGATTCGCAGAACCTGAAACAGCCGGTTTCTTCCGCGAGAACAACGACATACGAACCATCCCCTCCGAGACCGCACAGCGGTCGAGAACAAGCCCTCCGCAGGAGCAAGGAGCGATGAACCGAAACGAAAACTGTCAGCGAGGAACGAGCGATACGACAGTTTCTCGTTACGGAGAATCATACCTTGCATCTGTTCGCGGGCGTCCGACATCGGAGGAAAATGCCGCGCGCGAACAGGGGGCCGGACCCGGGCCCGACGGCCCTCCAAGTGAACACGCGGAGGGCCCGGGTCCGGCCCATCAACCGCAGCGAAGCGGAGGTTGATCCGGGTGGCACTTGCGAAGCGTGCCACCTACGCAACGGACGCTGTCCCTTCCGCCGATAGAATCACAGCCGCCTGACAAACAATCCGAAAGAAGAAGAATGAAGAATTTTGCTCTGCCTGTCCTGTTCTCCGTCGTGCTGCTGACCGCAACTGCCTGCGGTGGGAATACTGGCCCTGCCGCTGCTCCCACCACTTCTGCATCCACTGTGGGTGAAGTTGCTGCGGCCGCCGGCCAAGGCATCCCGAAGCCCACCGCTGAACAAGAGGCAAAGTTGCTGGCCGCCGTTGAGAAAATCAATCCTGCATTCATCAACCGGAAGACCGTGGATAACGCACGGAATCAGTGTTCGAGCATTTTGGGGGATTCCCCGGAAGCGAACCTGGTTCGCTCGGTCAAGACCCGTTTTGAGGGTCTTGGTGTTGAGTCGGTTTCCGATGCCGAGGCAAAGCAGCTGTTGAAAGCAATTCGTACGAACGGATTCTGCAAGTAGTTACCCGGAGTCCTTCCAGGCATCCGGGTAACTAGGAATTTCACGACACATGGTTGAGTGATTCGAACGTTCCATGCGGATCTCGGGGAGAGAAGATCGGATGCTTTCAGAGTGGAGACGTGCCCGTCACCAGAGCGCGTTTCTTAACCCTGTTGGTTCGTTCCTGGTTATTTCCGGTAGGCAGGTGTTGAGGGAGTTCTTGTCTGGGCCTAGTGAGTGGTACCGGAAGGCCTAACGGACTTCGCTTCGCTCAGACTCTCTCAACTGCGTTTCCCGACCCCAACGCTTCGGTGGGGTCCTTGACTCAACGCACCACCCCGGGGCATTCGGATGGTGGGGTCAGGAAACGATGGACCCCCCTAGTGAATCGGGGCGCACTGATGGCGCGGCAAGGATTCACTAGGGGGGACTGTGAAATCTGATTCGGACGGAGCCGGTCGAGGTTTCCTAGAACGCGCTACGGGAATTACTCGCCTGCGCCAGGACTGGGATATGAGGGGTGAACCGGGGGAGCCGATAACGCTCTTACCCCGCTGGATTTTCTAGCGCTCCGAGTCTGCCTTGATACGCGTTCAATCCCTCTCGGGAAACCCTTTGTTCTCACTACACCCGGGGGCAAGCCGGTGGTCATTCATCCTGACTCGGCTTCGACATGCCGTGGACGGGTAACTCGCATCCTGCCAGGGATCGAGATACACTTGCTATTAAGTTGTTTTGTCAAACTTCACGATAGTCGGGTACCTGCCAGGGTCCCGGCTATCGGCCTTTAACCGGCGTGTTGCCCTGACTTGGGCATGGGGTCACGGGGCGCCCCCACGTATCGTTGGGGCCATGGCGCATAAAGGACACCCGGGAGCTTCTCTCGGCGGCGGCATCGTCCACACCCGGAAGAAGAAACCGAAGCAGCGGAACACCACACCGTGTCCGGTCTGTGGATCAGGCAAAGGTCAACCCTGTTTTGAGCAGGTGCCTGGCCGGGGTCTGCGTGATTTGCCGAAGACCCACTTCCAAAAGGATTCCAATCATCCATGACTGACACCGCAATCGGGACACCCCCAATAATGGGCCTGGCCGAAGCAGCACGCGAATGCGGAATTTCGGTGTCCACCCTTCGCCGTCGCAAGGAAGCGCTCGTCACCGCCGGTGCCACGGTGTCGCCAAAGGGCTGGGAGATTCCCATTCCCGCACTGGTCGCCCTCGGCTATCTGGGTTCCACAACGCCACCCCCTGCCAGTCCCGTGACACCTGCCACGAAACCCCCGGGTGATGCCCGGGTGGAAGCCGCCCTAATAGAGGTGGATTCATTACGTGCCAGGTTGGCCGACGCGGAGCAGCGGGCCGCTGTTGCCGAAGCGATTGCGGGTGAACGTGAACGGGTAATCCAGGCACAAGCAGCCACCCTTCGCATGCTGGAGCGTGGAACACCCGCCGGACCCGCTGAGAGCCTTCCTGATACCTCCGATGACGGGTACCCTGATAACCCCGCGACAGCCCCTGTGAAGGTCCCGCTGATGGCCCCTGATAGTCGCCCTAAACGGTGGTTATCCTTTGGTCGCCGACGCTAGGAAACGTGGGCCCAGACCTCGGACTCCAGGATCTTCTTCACTGTTGCCGGATACCATCGCACACCGCCCTGTGCCGTCGGTGTCCCGTCCTCAGTCAGCCCCTTGGCGATGGCCGTATACGTAGCACCGGCCCGACGTTCGGCCTTCATCCGCTTCACCACCGCAACGGGCAGCCCCGTGCGCCGGCCCAGCTTCACGCCCTCGCGCTTGCGCTGCGCCAGGCCCTCACGGGTTCGATCCCCAATCAGCCGGCGTTCGTACTGTGCGACAGACACCTGCACATTGGCCATGAACTCACCCTGGGACGTGGTGGTGTCCAGATCCATCTCGCTGAGCACCATGGCCCAGCCCTCGCGCCGCGACCTTCCCATGAGCCCGGCGAAATCTTCGACGCTGCGGCTGATGCGGTCGATCCGAATGGCCAGCAAGTAGTGGGCCGCTCCCGCGGTGAGCATGTCCAGCGCCTCGTTCAATACCGGACGCATCTTGCGGGACATGGACTTGCCAGAGGCCTGTTCCCGCATGACCACCACGTTCCAGCCCCGAAGCTGCGCAACCTGACTCAGGACCACCACCTGGGCATCTAGGCTGGCCCCCTTGCTGGCCTGTTCCTCGGTGGAGACGCGGGCGTAAACGATGGCTGTCTTGATCGGGTTCACGTCAATATTTATACCAAACGGACGTTTGATATAAATATTGGCTTGAGCGCACTCCGCCGGTTCCTTAGCGTGGATTTCTGTATCGCTCTTCCTTCTCTATTCAAAGTATTTCTCTGCTTTTTTACGGATCTTTGCCAGACGCTTCGAAACAGCGGAGTGGGTACTGTAACCCAGCTTTTCAGCAATTTCTGCCTGTCGAGTAAAACCACTCGTCAGTAGAACAACGATCTCTCGTTCCTTTGGGTCAAGCAGAGTGAGGAAATCAGTAGTAACGATATTTCCAACCACTTCTGTTTCAGGGCCCTGCACGGGAACCGTATCGGGAAGTTCAATAAAGGAGACTTTCACCTTTGACCTGGTGTGGTTTATTTTCCGTTCAAAATCTTCGCGTGCATGAGACCACCGAGGAGAAAAATCGTCGTGAGCGCGATGGGAACGGATTGTATCGATGATTCCCCTCAGCTGCCCGGTGCTGTCAGCGTTTTCAACCGTCTCCCGCACTGCTTCTGCTGCTTCTTCTTCTCCGGTCCAGATATCCCCACCCATACGAGGGAAACCTGGAGTCACTCCTTCAAGGAAGCTTCCATCGCTCATTTGAACCCGGCTTGGTATCTCTACATCTTTTTCGACCAATGAAAATTCGCCCAGTACGCTCTGCATAAACGACGTAACCGGAGGAATCCAATAGTCCAAGTTGTGCGCTAAAAGTTTAAGGGGGTCATTTTTAGAGAATGCACCTAATGGTGACCCCGAAACTAGATGCGGCCATACGGCGGAAGCCCAAGCATTAGCGAGCCGACCCTCAAAGTCATGGGGTAAATATCTATCAACATCACCATGAGCTATCTGAAACGGCCACTGTCCCATTCGAAGAAAAGGAAGCCCAAACTGCTTGAGTTTCCGTGCAGAAAGCATGTGAAAAAGTGGAGCATATTCGTAGTAGCGGGACTTTGTTCTGGGGACAAGAATGAAGTTGCAGTCACCCTGATCAGCCAAGGTCTTGAGCGGCTCAACTAATTCGTCTTCATCAAAATAGCGACGT